>CACWJV010000210.1 GCA_902761265.1 Oscillospiraceae bacterium
CAATCCTTTCCGCGCATTCTATTGAAGGCTTCCATGAGGCTGCCATCTTTATCGTTCTTTTGGATGTAATTCACCATGAATTCGTAGTTCAGGCCTTTGAAGGAATCCTTCGTGCGGGTAGCGGACCTTGCAATGACTACCTTAAAGTTAGGGTAATCGGCGCGGGCACCCTGAACCATTTTGTACTCTTCAGTACCATAGCGGCAAGCCGCATTTGCGAATTTTTTGCTGGGCATTTCGATGGTGTGGTTTCTTTCGTTGATTCTGATAGTATTCATTTTATAATCTCCTTTCACGCAACTGCGTTTGTTCTGTTGTTAATAGTGAGGGTTTCGTACTTTTTGATTTCGGGGTACTGGTTCAAGAACCATTTTTTGATTTCGCCATAATACAGCGAGGATGCAACTTCGCAATCCATGCCGCGCATTCTCTTGAAGGCTTCCATGAGGCTGCCATCTTCATCGTGCTTTTGGATGTAGGATTCCATGAAATCATAATCCAGACCTTTGAAGGAATCCTTTGTGCGGGTTGCTGACTTTGCAACGACTACCTTATAATTAGGATAGTCAGCGCGTGCGCCCTGCAGCATCTTGTACTCTTCCGTGCCGTATCTGCTGGCAGCGTTAGCAAACTTCTTGCTGGGCATTTCGATGGTGTGGTTTCTTTCGTTGATTTTGAGTGTCGTCATTTTTATCGACTCCTTTAAATATTATTCAGAGGTTTCGGGTTTGTTTGTGTTTCCCTTGCCTTCTGTGACTACAGTATACCACGAGACTCCTTGTAACCAGTCATTTTAAATGCAAATAGCAAATTTATAAAAAGCTTTTTTCAAAAAGAAATGAGGGCACTATCAGCCCTCATAAAAACTTGAATCAAAGATGTATCAAATTTGAAGAAAAAACATAAAAAAATGAAGCCCAGATGTAGAAAAGTCCTTGTATTATGCGGGTTTATGGCCTATAATTGACTTGCCAATGAGTACACAATAAAACAAGTACACAATTGATGCTTTTTTGATGCTTGAGATGTTGAAGAGTACACAACAAAGTACACAATGAATCAGCCAAAAAACACGAAAAACCAAAAACGCGGAAAGGGGAGATGAAACATAAAAAAACAGTGCCGACGCCCGTCAGCACTGCATTTGTGGGTGTTTTGCTTATTCCCCGAAATACCGGTCGAGCAGACCCTTGAACGCTTTGCCGTGTCTGGCTTCGTCGCGGGCCATTTCATGCACGGTGTCATGGATCGCGTCAAGGCCGAGCGCCTTCGCCTTTTTGGCGAGTTCGGTCTTGCCAAGCGTTGCGCCGTTTTCTGCGGCGACACGCATTTCGAGGTTCTTTTTGGTGCTGTCGGTCAAAACTTCGCCCAGCAGCTCGGCAAACTTGGCGGCGTGTTCAGCTTCTTCAAACGCAGCCTTTTCCCAATACAGGCCGATCTCCGGATAGCCTTCGCGGAACGCGACGCGGCTCATGGCAAGATACATGCCGACTTCGCTGCATTCGCCGTTGAAGTTCGAACGCAGGTCTTCTTTGATCTCGTCGTCCACGTCCTTGGCAATGCCGACCACATGTTCGGCAGCCCAGGTGAGGTCTGCGCTTTCGCGCTCTTTCATCTTCGCTTTGCAGATCGGGCAGGTGTCGATGGGTTCGTCGCTTTCATAGCCGCAAACCGGGCAGTAATACTTTTTCATTGGAATCAGTCCTCCATCTTGTCATTTGACCGATGCAAACGCGTCGGCTCTTGTGTTTATTATACTGATAATCGCGGGTGCTTGTCAAGCAAAAGAAGCGAAAGTGAGCGGCGGCTAACTGTCGGCGTTCTCCATACTGATCCCCAAAAACGCGAGGATTTCCGCAAAGCTCGTTGCCTCAAACGTCACTTGCAGCCCGCGGTCGTTTGCCGCGCCTTGCGGGTTATACCACACGCTGTCGAGCCCCGCGTTGACCGCGCCCTGGATATCGGAGCCGAGCGAATCTCCGATCACGAGCACCCTGCGTTTGTCCTTCTCGTCGATGGCGGCGAACACCGCGTCAAAAAACGCCGGCAGCGGCTTTTGCGCGCCGACCGCTTCCGACACGAACACGTGGGAAAACAGGGGAGCGAGGCCGCTTTTATTGAGCCGCCGCATTTGTGTGCGCGCCACACCGTTGGTGATGAGGGCAAGATCGAACCCGCCGTTTTTCAGCGCGTACAAAAAGCGATCCGCGCCGGGCAGCAGATAGTCGCTCTCGCCGAGCTGTTCGAGATAGACGCTGCTGATTTCGTCCGGATCGATGCCGGCCGGAAAGCTGAACTGCCGGAACAGCTCCTCAAACCGCTGCACCCGCAGCCGGTCCTTGGTGATTTCGCGCCGTTCAAACGCACGCCACAAAGAAGCGTTGATCCGGTGATACGCCGAAAGAATCTCTTCGCCGTGCGGCAGGTTGCGGTCAGCGAGCACCTTTTCTAAACTGTCGTGCTCCGCGCGGTTAAAGTCAAAAATCGTCTCGTCCGCGTCCAGCAGCAGCGTGGTATAGCGGTGCGCCATAGCGCTCACTCCTTTCTTCTGCCGTTCATTTTAGCCGTTTTGCGCCCGAAAGTCAATGCGCAGACGGCGCATGTGGAAGAAACGACAAAAATTTCAAATCATTGCGACAAAAAATTTAGAAAAAAGACATTTCTTTTTTATGCGATCTATGGTATGATTGATGCTGTATGAATAGACATGGCTGAAAGGCCATTTTTTGAAGGGAGCGTTCATCATGGAACAACAGGCATTCAGCGAAGGCATCGCGCCGGGCGGTCTCAGGGAACAGACCGAGATCAAGCTGCTGGTGTGCTATTTGCTCAAATCGCTCGATCGTCCGCTGAGCCGCGTGCAGATCAACGAGATTTTGCAGGAGTATCCGATTGCGAACTATTTCGAAGTGAATCAGGCGATGAGCGACCTTGTGAAAAGCGGCAATCTGATCAGCGAGCTTTGCGGCGAGGACGAGACGATGACGCTCTCCGCGCGGGCCCGCTTTGACGTTGCGGCAATCGAAAAATCGCTGCCGCGCGCCATCCGCGAAAAAGCGGTACGCGCCGCCTGGGTGGTGCTCACGCGCGAACGCATCCGCCGCGAAAGCAAAGTGGATGTGCAGCCGGCCGCATCCGGCGGCTACCATGTGACGTTCGTTGTGGAGGACATGGGCACCGAGTTGATGAAGCTGACGATCTATGTGGCGGAAGCGGATCAGGTGGAAACGGTGAAACGCAACTTTTTCGACCATGCCGTGGAGCTGTATTCGGATATCATCGCGTCGCTGACGGTGGCATAAAAACGGAGGGACCTAAATGAAAAAATTCTTTGTACTGATGCTGCTTGCGCTGCTGCTCGTGGTCGGTGTGGCCGGCTTTTTTGTGCATCAGTATCTGCTGCGCGACTACATCGTGTTTATCGAAAGCTTTGACAACGGGATTTTGACCGTGGACAACATCCGCACGGAGGGCACCGATCAAAAATTCCGTGTCAAATGTAAATACGGCGAATACCTCACCGTGTCCATCAATCCGTCCCGCAGCGAGCGCGGCTACTACGATCTGGACCGTCTGATCGTCAACGGCGAAAACGTG
>CACWJV010000211.1 GCA_902761265.1 Oscillospiraceae bacterium
TGCTTTTCCGGGCGTACCAGCGGCCGCAGCGCCAAAAGCAGATCGGTACGCGGATCGTGTTCGCGGCTTGACAGCAGGGAAAACAACTGCGTCAGCTTGCGCAGCAGCGCCGGGTCGGGCATTGAAAACGCGGCGGCGTTTTGCTGCGGCGGTTCCGGCTGCGGTGCGTCCGGCTGCGGATCGCCAAACATCGCGCCGGCTGTTTCCAGCAGCGCCGAAAGATCCTGTCCCTGCAGCGATTGCAGCAGCCCGGACAGATCAAAGCCTTCCGTCGCCATGACCGTCTGCGTTCTTTTGCAGTGCGTGCAGGAACGAGCGCACCTGCGGACTTTGCAGCAGATTCTGCAGCTTTTGCGGATCCTTGAGGATCTGTTTTGCAGCCTCCTGCTGTTCGGGACTCAGCGTATCGAGCAACGCTTCCGGCTGCGGATCGGCGCCGCCGGTCTGCGATTTGAACAGCTTCAGCAGTGCCGAAAGCAGCTTCGGGGAAAGTTTTGTTGTGTCATCCATTGCAATACCTCCGAATTTATGGTAGAATTCAACTTGTATCCTTATACTATGCCTATGACGCAAAAGGGGGAATGATGCATGCGTGTACTGCTGCTTTCCGATTCCCACGGCGCTGTGCGGCGGATGCAGGCGACGATCGAACGGGAGGCGGACTGCAAAACCGTCTTTTTCCTTGGCGACGGGTTGTCCGATCTGGCGCGGATCCGCGCCGGCTTCCCCGACCGGACTTTTATTGCCGTGCGCGGCAATAATGACTGGGAAACGGAATATACTTCCTATGATGATTTTGCCTACAAATATCTCGAAGGCCACACAGTTATTGCGACCCACGGCCACCGCGTTTCGGTGCGCAGCACTTTGACGGATTATCTGGAAAAAGCGCAGGGCGTGCTGGCCGATATCGCGCTGTACGGCCATACCCACCGCCAGGATCAGCAGACGCGGTCCGGCGTGCTGTTTGTCAACCCCGGCGCACTGTGCGACGGTAAATACGCGGTGCTGACGCTGACAAAGACGCAAACGGACGTGGCGTTTTGCACCTGTGCATTTTGAAAGGAGATTTGCGATGAATGTTCTGATCATCGGCTGCGGCAAGACCGGTGCGCGCCTTGCCACCCAGCTCGACGAATACGGCTACGATGTGGCTGTGGTAGACGCGGACGAGCGCGCATTTCAATCGCTCGGCGAACGGTTTTCGGGCCTGCCGGTCTGCGGTGTCGTCACGGATATGGACGTTTTGCGCAACGCCGGCGCGGACAACGCCGATCTGGCTGTCGTCGTTACCGAAAACGACAACGTCAACGTGATGGCGGCCCAGACGCTCGAACTTGAGTTCGATGTGAAAAACACTTTTGTGCGCGTCAGTGATCCGTCGCGGGAAGCGGTGTTCCGCAAATTCGGTCTTCGAACGATCTGTCCGACCCGGCTCGAAAGCGATTTGCTGTTCAGCCTTGTCAGTCAGGACAGCGAGGATATCGATTCTATTTCCATGGGCGGCACGGCGGTGCATTTTTCGATGGAAAAAGCCGACAAAAAAGAGATCGGCCGCATGGCGCACGAGGTTGCGACAAAGCCGAACACCATGCTCTTTGCCGTGCGGCGCAAGACGGGCAAGCTCCTGTTTTATCAGGAGGATCTCGAAATCGAAGACGGCGATATGCTGATTTTTGCAAAGGAGTGATCGTATGCGAATCCTCATCATCGGCGCGGGACAACACGGCTATTATTTGTCGAAACATCTCAAGGAAGCCGGCCACGATATCCGCGTGATCGACCGCAATGAGCAAAACTGTGCGCGGCTTGCCAACGCTGTGGACGTGCGCGTGTTTTTCGGCGACGGCACCCGGGTGGAAACGCTCGCTTTGGCCGGTGCCGGCAAATGCGACGTGATGATCGCCGTGACCAACCACGACGAAAACAACCTGATCGCCTGTGAGATCGGCAAAAAGCAGTTTGGCATCCGCCGCACGATCTCCAAGATCAACAACACGAAAAATATCTCCCTGATGAAACGGCTCGGCGTCGATCTGGTGCTGGATTCCACCCAGATCATCTCCCAGCTTATTGAACGCGAGATCGACAATTCCGACGTCAAGCTGATCGCGGATATCTCCAACTCCGACGCGATCATCAGCGAATATACCATCCCCGCGTCGTGGAGCCACGCCGGGAAGCGCGTGATGGATCTGAAGATCCCCGAAAACTGCGTGCTGATCTATATCATTCGCAGCGGCTCGCTGTTGATCCCCCGCGGCAATACGCTTTTGATGCCCGGCGACGACGTGGTCGCGCTGGCGGTCGGCGCCGCCGGCAAAGCGCTCAAAAAACTGTTTGAACTCTGATTATATAGAAAGGCGATGCTATGCAACCGTTATTTGACCCATTTTTATCGTTTGACCTTGCGGTCTTCTCGTGGATCCAATCGATCCAGAACCCGGTGCTCACGCCGATTTTGTCGGCCGTGTCGCTGCTGGGTACTAAGGGCGCAATCTTCTTTTTGCTCGGCTTTGTGCTGCTGGTGTTTCGCAAAACGCGCAAACTCGGCGTTTGCGTGCTCGGCGCGCTGGCCATTACGACCGTGTGCAACTCCGTGATCGTCAAAGAGCTTTTGGCGCGTCCGCGTCCGTTTCAACTCGACTACGACTGGTGGCAGGCGGTCTATCACTATCCGGGCTTTGTCGAACAGCCGGATTCCTTCTCGTTCCCGTCCGGCCACACAGCGGCGGCCTTTGCTGCGGCCACGGCAGTCTTTTTCAAAAGCCGCAAGGGCGGCGTGCTGCTGACCTTGTTTGCGTTTGTCATGGGCTTTTCGCGCGTCTATCTCGAGGTGCATTACTGCACCGACGTGCTGTTCGGCGCGCTGTTCGGCGTTGTCTATGCGCTGATTGCCGTGGCGATCGTGCATCGCTTGTATCCGATTGTCTACCCGGTGGTTGAAGAAAAAGCGAAAGCGATCGTGCACCGGATCTTCCCGGCAAAGGAAGGGAACGACGTATGAAAAAACTGCTGCACGCTGTGCTCAACAAAGAGACCGTGACCTACATCTTTTTCGGCGGGCTGACAACGCTTGTGAACCTTGTGGTGTTCAAAGTGTTCGACCTGTTTTTCGGCGGCAAATGGTATCTGCTGACCAACACCATCGCGTGGATTGCGGCGGTTGCGTTCGCGTTCGTGACGAATAAGCTGTTTGTGTTTGAAAGCAAAAAATGGACGTTTGGCGTCCTCAAAAAAGAAATCCCGGGTTTTCTCTCTGCCCGCATCGGCTCCTATTTCGTCGAGCAGGGCGGCCTGTGGTGCTTTGTGGAGCTGCTGCATTTTGACGAAAAGGTGTTCGATTTCAAGCTGTTGCAGCTTAGCGGCAAGATCGTCGCCAAGCTCATCATCGGTGTGATCGTCGTGGTACTCAATTATCTGTTCAGCAAATTCGTTATATTCAAAAAGAAGGAAGAACCCAACGGAAAGGAAGATGTATAATGGAATACGCCTATCGTCCGAGCGGCGTTTGCAGCCGCAATATCACGTTTGAACTGCAGGACGGCAAGCTGCACAACGTCCGCTTTCACGGCGGATGCCCGGGCAACACGCT
>CACWJV010000212.1 GCA_902761265.1 Oscillospiraceae bacterium
TGCTATGCTTGTTGCCGGAGGCGATCAGATGAAAGTTTTAGTCGTTGTAGATATGCAAAACGATTTTATTGACGGCGCGCTCGGCACCAAAGAAGCCGCAGCCATTGTACCTGCCGTCCGGGCGCGGATCGAAGCCGCACGTGCAGACGGCGAGATGGTGATCTTCACCCGTGACACCC
The DNA here is from genome assembly GCA_902761265.1 of Oscillospiraceae bacterium. Lineage (GTDB taxonomy): Bacteria > Bacillota > Clostridia > Oscillospirales > Acutalibacteraceae > UBA6857. Next base: position 180 of record CACWJV010000212.1, read on the forward strand.
ACACACCGCAATACCCGGACACCCAGGAGGGCAGGCTGCTGCCGGTGCCGCACTGCATCCGCGGCACGCACGGCTGGGAGATCAGCGATGCGCTGGCGGTGGAAGACAGCCTTGTGATCGACAAGCCGACCTTCGGCGCGGTCAATCTCGGCGTGCTGCTGGCGCGTATGCAGCCGGAAACAGTGGAACTGTGCGGACTTTGCACGGATATTTGCGTGATCTCCAACGCGCTGCTGATCAAAGCGTTTTTGCCCGAAACGCCGGTCACGGTTGACCCTTCGCTTTGCGCCGGGGTCACGCCGGACAGCCACCTGCGCGCGCTGGAAAGCATGAAAAGCTGCCAGATTCTGATCAAAGACTGATCTGTAAAAAGAATGGCTCCGCGTTTGCGGAGCCGTTTTCGTTGTTTTCTCAGGTGTTTTCGTCGTTAAACTTACGGATGGTGGATACCAGATTTTTGATGTAATCCACGATCGAGTTGATGAACTTTGTGAATGTGTCCAAGATGTTCTGGAATGCTTCCATGAGAAATGCCTCCTTTGGGATATTTGGTTGCCTATACTATACCACAAACCGCCGCAAAATGCAAGTGCTTTTTCGTCCGTGTGTTACAATCCCTTATTGGGGGAACACCGTTGTGTTGTGGTTTGTCACGGCGATATAGCTGTTGCCGCGGTTGACGGGGATATTGTTGCCTTTGGAATCGGTCACAACGATATTGTCGGCCGGGGTCTTCTTGCTCCATTTAATCTTGCGCACAGTACCGTAGGAGATATAATAGCCGGTGCCGCCCTTCCAGTCTATGTGGACCAGCGGGCCGTTTTTGTAAAGATCCACCGTCGTCTCCAAAATGAACAGATTGGTATAGTGCAGTTGTTCGTCGGCGCGGGCGTCCATGTGCGGTTTGCCGGTGTGGGTCTTGTAATAGGCCTTCTTGTCCTTGTCATAGGTGAAGGTGCTGTAATAGGAGTCGGAGAAGTTGATGCGCACGTCGGTACACGCCGTTTTGCCGACCGCCTTCGGCTTGCGGAAGTCGAAGATATAGTCGTCCTTGTCTTCGCGGTAGTCGGTGCGGACTTTGTAGGATTTGAGCACCTCGGGGATGTTCGGGCCTTTGACAAAGGCGGTGTGCTCTTTGGCGTACTTGCCGAGTCTTGCCGGATCACGGCCAAACAGGTTCGTGTCGTAGTTTTTGGAACCGTCAAAGTAGTCGATGCCCGTGGTGTCCAGCGCCTTTTGACCGAAGGTCGGGTTGCAGCCGAAGCAGATATATACCGCGTCCAGGCCATGGGCGAAATACGGGAAATAGTAGCGGCACGAGCGTACCGAACAAACCTCGGGGATTTTGGTATAATCGGCAAAGACCGCCATCATGCGGGTGATGCCGCCCTCCACAAGGCATTCGAACATCAGATCGGCGTTCAAAATGCCGTATTGCGGGAGCGACGCGCGGATATTGTTGATCATGATCGCCACCGGGCGTTTGCCCTTGGCCGCCTTGGAAAGATTGTCCAGACCGGTCAGGCGGTTATAGTCGGTTTTTTTCGGCGCGGCAGTCGTCGTTTCGAGCGTTGTCGGTTCGGTGGTTGGCGCCTCGGTCAGCTCCGTTTCGTCGTTCGATTTGCAAGCGCACAAAGAAAAGACCATCCCCACACTTTCATCACAACCATCCTCAAAAAATCGCGGGCACGGCGGCATGCTGCACCGTGCCTGTTATTTATTCTATTATACCAATTTTTACGACTTTTTTCAACCGCGTTCCCCATTTTTCGATGCCAAAAATCCCGGCGGAAACTTGTCGAAGTGCACAAAGTTTTCTTTCACCTTTGCTAAATAGCCATCATAACTTTTGTGAAAAGCGCAAGGCAACCGTCGGATCGACAGTTGCCTTGTTTCTTTTGTTGCATTATTATTTGATCCAGCCGAGCATCTTTTCGGGATAGTTGCCGATCAGCGCGTCCACGCCCCATCCGGCAAGCCGTTTGGCGTCCTCTTCGGTGTTGACCGTCCAGGTGTTGATTGCACGGCCGGCGTCGTGCATTTCCGCCACCGTTTTTTCCGAAAGCATATGCAGCGGCGGATGGCAGCATTCGATGCCGTGCAAAGCGGTATAGGCGCCGAAGCGGCTGGGCCAATATTCGGTCAAAAACCCGCATTTGATGTCGGGTGCGAGCGCCTTGCAGCGCTCCACCGTGGTATGGTTGAACGAACTGAAGATGATGCGGTCCTCAAGATGATAGGCGCGCACCATATCGATCGCCGCCTGTTCGATGCCGGGGTATTCCCAAACGCCGGTTTTCAGCTCGATGTTGGAGATCAGCGGCAGATCCTTGACCATTTCGAAGTATTCCTCGAGCGTGGGGATCTCGCAAACGCCGTATTCGCCGGGGAACGCGGCGGAAAAGTCGTATCGGCGCAATTCTTCCAGCGTCATATCGCGCACAGCGCCGCTGCCGTTGGAGGTACGGTCGATCGTTTCGTCGTGAATGATAACCAGTTTGTGGTCTTTTGTCAGATGCAAATCAAACTCCATGCCGTCCACACCGGCTTCCACCGCCTTGCGGAAAGCAAGCATCGTGTTTTCGGGATAGGTGCCGCTGCAGCCGCGGTGGCCAAACACTTTTGTCATAGAACTCCACTTCTTTCTCTTTCTGTTCAACTGTGGATTATACTCCGATTTTTGCAGGAATCAAGCCCTTTTCCGTAAAAACTCGTTTTTCGGCGTTTTGGTCAGATTACACAGAAGCGGGCGCGATTTTTTGTGCAAAAGAAAAACGGCTGCAAGAAAAGCAGCCGTCAATGCACCGCCCGCTGACACAACAAAGAAGCGGCCGCGAGTCAACCCGCGGCCGCAATTTTCATTCTTAATTTTCTTCATCGAAGCCCTTTGCCGTTGCCGTCTCATAAATCGCCAGCACTTCGTCGGAAGGCTTTTTGTCGAGCAGCGACACCACAACACAGCAAACAAGGCCGCAGATAAAGCCCGGCACGATCTCGTACACGCCGGTGGAGGCGGACAGGCAGATCAGCCACACCACGTCGACCACTGCGCCGCCGACCACGCCGGCGATGGCGCCCTTGTAAGTCACGCGCTTCCAGAACAGCGAGAGGATGATGACCGGCCCAAACGCAGAACCGAAACCGCCCCAGGCGTTTTCCACCATGTTCATGATAGCGGCTGCACCCTTGCCGCGCGACGACGCGATCAGGTAGGCCACAACGGCGACGAGAATGACGACCAGACGGCCGACCCAAAGCACCTCTTTGTCGGAGGCTTTTTTGCGGAAGACCGGCTTATAAATATCGGACGTAAACGAGGACGACGCCACCAAAAGCTGCGAGTCCGCGGTGCTCATCGCGGCAGCGACGATGGCAGACAGCAGGATGCCGGCCACAAACGGCGGGAAGAGCTGACCGGCCAGACGGATAAAGATGCGCTCCTGCATCCCGGCTTCAAGCAGCTCTTTGCCGACAAGCATACGGCCGAGGATGGCGATGGCGATGGCTGCGCCGAGCGAAAGAACCACCCAGACGATGGCGACCGTGGCGCTCTTTTTGATCAGCGACGGCTTTTTGATCGACATGAAACGCACCAGAATGTGCGGCATACCGAAATAGCCGAGGCCCCAGCCGAGACCGGAGACAATATCCTGCCACGACACGGTAAACGGATTCGGGTTAAAGCTGTTCAGTGTGCCGTCGGAAAGGGTGAAGGAGAGGTTTGCGCTGTCCGGATCGTGCGCCACAAGGATGATGATGGGGATGGCAAGCAGCGCCACGAGCATCATGATGCCCTGGAAGAAGTCGGTCCAGCAAACCGCCTTGAACCCGCCGGAAAAGGTATAGGCGATGATAATCAGCGCAAAGATGGCGAGCGCCAGCGACTCTTTGCCTTCAAGCTGCGGAATCACGGTCAGCAGCACGGTTTTGCCCGCCACAAACGACGACGCAACATAGACGGTAAAGAATACGAGGAACACAATGGCGCAGATGATCTGCAGCGCCGGGTTACTGGCCGCAAAGCGGTTTTTGAGATACTGCGGCAGCGTGATGGAATCGTTGGCCGCTTTGGAAAAATTACGCAGCCGCTTGGCAACAAAGATCCAGTTGGCGATCGTGCCGAGCGCCAGACCGATACCGATCCAGACCTTGCCCATACCAAACGCGAGGATCGAACCCGGAAAGCCCATCAGCAGCCAGCCGCTCATGTCGGACGCCTGCGCGCTCATGGCAGTGACCCATGGGCCCATGCTGCGGCCGCCGAGGAAATAATCCTTTTCGCCGCCGCTGCGGTCTTTGATAAAGAAGAACAGGCCGATACCGAGCACCAGCAAAAGATAGAGAACGAATGCGAGCAATTGTGCTGTCATACAAACAGCTCCTTTCCTTCGTTTTGAAGAGTACCGGAAAAGTGTACCACATTCTTTTGCAAAACGCAATACAGAACAAAGTTTGGACGATATAAAATAAGTTATCTTTATAATTAAAACAAATATAGCTGAATTTCTGGCATTTTTTATAGACTAAAGTATAGACTGATAAAAACACTGTGAAAAAACTTTTCGATCTGTTCCGCTTTTATTGGCGAAAGTGAAAAATAGACGGTCTCCTGTTGACAAAGGACTGTTGTTTGTCAACTGCGCGTTGCTTGACTGCATGTGCCAAACATGGTATGATAGGCACAAAGGAGGGATCGGTTATGCAAACGAAAGAGATCCTTTATGAACTGCGCCAAAAACACGGGCTGTCACAGGATGCGTTGGCCGAAAAGGTCTTTGTCACACGGCAGGCGGTTTCACGCTGGGAAACCGGCGAAACCGTGCCGAACACCGAAACGCTCAAGCTCCTGTCTAATCTGTTTGACGTTTCGATCAACACTCTGCTCGGTGCGCCGCGGCAGCTCATCTGCCAGTGCTGCGGGATGCCGCTCGAAGACAGCATCATCAGTCGGGAACCCGACGGCACAATGAACGAGCAATACTGCAAATGGTGCTACGCCGACGGACAGTATCAATACAGCGACCTCGACGATCTGATCGACGTGTGCGCCAGGCACATGGCGAACGAACAGTTTCCCGAAGACGCCGTGCGCGCCTATCTGCGCCAGACGCTGCCGCAGCTCGACTACTGGAAACGCTACAAAGAGCTCGGCGACAACGGCGCGTTTGACGC
>CACWJV010000213.1 GCA_902761265.1 Oscillospiraceae bacterium
ATCTTGGCAAAAAAGCCCTGCGGTTCTTTTTCTTCGGGTTCAGGTTCACGCAGTTTGGTGCCGCAAGTATCGCAAACACCATCGTTGTTTTTATCTTCACACGGAACAGGATCGCTATCTTTTTTACAGCGTACACATTCAAATGTATGCGTATTATCCCCGATACCGGTCGCCTTGGCGTTCGTGAAATCATGGCCGAGTGCTGCTAGTTCGATACTTGGGGTCAAAACCGTACCGCACTTTTTGCAATAGATCTTTTCGGTCTCTCCCGCTTTGGTGCAGGTCGGTTCCACGCGTTTTTCGGTCACAAGCTCGATATGCTCGTTGGCGTTGACCTTTTTGGTTTCCTTCAGCTTGCAGACGGTGCATTCACGGTTCACTATGCCGCCGACAGTACAGGAGTAGCCTGCCGGATAAACATAATTGCCCCAGGTGTGGTCGGCCGTCTTGATCTCTGTATCGCTCTTGGTGATCGGTTGAGTCACAGCAGCGTCCTTGTAATACTTGCTGCAGCCGTCGCAGAACCAGTATTCGATGTTGCCCTTTTCCGTGCAGGTGGCAGCCTTGGCAGCGAACCTTTTGAGGTTCACATGCTTTGTCGGGTCCACAGCGGTCGTCACTTTGCTGTGATCGGTAATCGCTTTGGTGCCCGCCGCGTCTTCAAACCACCGGTTGCAGTCCTTGCAGGCATAATAATCCGCATTGCCGCCCGTTTTGCAATCGGCGGTTTTGGCCGCGTGCTTTTCCAGATCGTGCTTGTTTTCGTTGATCGTGCCGTATTCCTGGCCGCATACGGTGCATTTTGCTCTTGCCATGCAGGTCGCGGTGCCGCCTATATGCTTGCCGGTTGCGGGAACCGTTGTTGCCGCCTGTGTTTTGTCGCAGGCACGGCAATAAATCCTTGCCGTTTTGCCCGCTGCGCCGCAGGTCGGTTCCACCGCTTCGTCCATGATACGGATCTGATCCTTCGGGTGGTTGTTCGGGTCTTTGGCGATTACCTGCCTACCGCAATACAGGCAGGTGCCCATCTGCGTGCAGGTCGCTTCCTTGCCGGGCACGGCCTTGTGCGGCTGAACGGTTGTATACACCTTCGGCGCTGAAACAACGGCGTTGCAGGCCGTGCATCTCACACCGGGCGCTGTACCGGCTGCTTCGCAGGCCGGCTTTTCATCACCGCCAAACGACTCCAGCTTGTCCGCCGGGTGGACATCCGGGTTTTTGCTGCCGGTTTCAAAGGTCTTGTCCGTTGCGCCTTCCACATCTTTCGCGCTGGCGCTGCAAACGCCGCATCTGTAATAATAGATGTTGCGGCGTCAAATTGCTGTTGCTGATTTTCACTTTGCACCGGTCGCAGATGCCGTCACCATCGACGTCAATGTGGCCGAGAGCGGGAAGGTCTTGCCAGTCGTTCAGCTTGTTGCCGCAGCGGGTACAGCGCGTCACAATGTGGCCGCTTTTGGTGCAGGTCGGCGCCACTTGTTCCACTTGATAGTCGTGTCCGAGCGCTTCGGTTACGTTGTCCATCATAGACGCGCCGCAGCGGTCGCAGCGGTATACGGTATAACCGGCTTTATCGCAGCTCGGCGCATAGGTCGTGTAAGCTTTCCAGTCGTGGCCGAACGGGTCGAAAATGTCCGCCTTGCTCTGGCCGCAGGTACACATGTAGCGGTTGTAACCGGCGAGTTCGCACGTCGGGTCTTTGGTATCCACCAGCACAAAGTTGTGGGTGTGGGTCGGGTCGGTCGGGGTACCGGTGCCGCCGGGGCTGACGGCGTCGCTTTCACGAAGCTCATAGGCCGCGCAGACCGCACAGAAGCGGATCTCCACGCCGGTTTCCCCGGCTTCCACCGGCAGGAACGTGCGCCACGCGCCGAAGCTGTGACCGGACGAAACCAAAAGATCGGTATAGCTGTAGCCGCAGGTCGCGCAGGTGTAGGTCACGAAGCCGTCTTCGAGGCAGGTGGCGTCTTTGCGCTCGGTTTCGGTAAAGGAGTGGGTATGCGTTGTGACCGGGAGCGTTTCGGTATAGGCGCTGTCGCAGCGGGTGCATTCGTAGCGCACAAAGCCCGGCTCGGTTTCGGTCGGCTCCTGGGTTTCCACGGGGATATAATCGTGGCCGAGCGCCTTGATCGGTTTTTGCTTTTCAAACCAGATGCCGCAAACGGAGCACTGCCAGCCGTCCGTCAGACCGGCGGCGGTGCAGGTTGGGTCGCAGCCCTTGACCAGGATGCGGTCGTGGTCGTGCGGCGGCGCGTCGGTGATCTCGTTGAAGTAGTAGCCGTAATCGTCGGCGAAGGTTTCCGCTGTGGAACCGGCGTAGCCGTGGATCGTGGCGTAGATCGAGATCGCGTCTTTTTCGATGTAACATTCCTTGTTGCGGATGGTGATATCCTTCAGCGCGCTGTCACTGAACGCGCGAGGACCGATGGAGCGCACCGACGCGGGCAGATCGACCGCCGGGAGCGAGGAGCAGCCGCCAAAGGCGTTTTCACCGATTGACCGCACCTTTTCGCCGAAGAGCACGGTGGAGAGCTTCGAGCAGTTGGAGAAAGCTTCATAACCGATGCTCGTCACACTGTCGCCGATGGACACGGATTCAAGCGCGGTACAGCCGCTGAAAGCATTGCGCGGAATCTCGGTCACCCCGTCGCCGATGACAACGGATTTGAGGGAGGTGCAATTAGCAAAGTTATGAGCATAGCTACTATAATAACTCTCTAGCGCTGTCACGCTGTCAGGAATGACAATGCTTTGCAGAGATCGGCAATTTTCGAATGCAACATAACCGATGCTCTGCAGCCCCTCCGGCAGGACGATGTTTTGCAGGGAAGAACAATTCTGGAACGCATAATTACCGATGCTCGTCACACCGTTGCCGATCGTGGCGGTTTGCAGGGAAAAACAATTAGAAAACGCGGAATCTCCGATGCTCGTCACGCTGTCGCCAATCGTGGCAGTTTGCAGGGAAGAACAATTCAGGAACGCAGAATAGCCGATGCTCGTCACACCGTCGCCGATTGTAGCGGTTTGCAGGGAAAAACAACTAGAAAACGCGGAATCTCCGATGCTCGTCACAGCGTCGGGAATCGTGATTTCCTGCAGGCTGACGCAGCAATAAAACGCGCTGGCGTCAATCGTTTCCATCGTCTCCGGCAAAACCACGCGCTTGAGGTTATAGCACTCATAAAACGCCTTTTCACTCACAGACGTACAGCCGTCGGAAAGGATCGCCGTTTCGACATACTGCTGATACTGGCGCCACGGTGCATTATAGGACGAGAAGGAGATCAGCTTGCCCTGGTTATAGACGGTCAGCGTGCGGGTGCGTTTGTCGATGCTATAGGACAGTTTGGCATTGACCGTTTCGCTAATGATGTTGTCTTCGTTCGTGCCGTCAAGGAGAACATAGGGATAGCTGTTTTCCTCCGCCCACGACGCAACATAGGAATCCTTGTTGCAAAGGAGCGTTGCAGTCGGAAGGTAGTAAGATCCATACGAAGTAGAAAGATATCTGTCAAACGCACTGCTTCCGATACTCGTCACGCTGTCCGGAATCGTCACGCTTGTCAACGAGGTGCAGCCGGAGAACGCATAGTCGCCGATGCTCGTTACGCTGTTGCCGATCGTCACGCTCGTCAACGCGGTGCAGCCATAGAATGCATAGTTGCCGATACTCGTCACGCTGTCGGGAATTGTTACCTCGGTGATATATTCACCATTGAGGTACAAATTCTTTACATAATAGAGAGGATTGGAGATAGAATCAGTAAAAGCTATTTTGCACCATGCCGCAAGATCTGAAATATACACACTATCCAGCGCAGTACAGCCACCGAACGCAACTCTGCCGATGCTCGTCACGCTGTCCGGAATCGTCACGCTTTCCAGAGTCGTACAATCTAAGAACGCATAGCTACCGATGCTCGTCACACTGTCGCTGATATAAATAGTTTTGATCGCACTGTTATATTTACCCCACGGAATTTTGACTTGATAATAAGGATCCCAATAATAATCATAATCAGACATTTCCCCTACGCCCTCAATCGTCAGCGTGCCTGCGCTGTCGAGCGTCCATGTGAGGTTTTTGCCGCACGTTCCGCTGTCCACAATCGTTGCGTCCTCCGCAAACGCAAACGGCAGAGCGCTGCAAAGCAGCACAAGCGACAGCAAAACAGCCAACAGGCGGTTGGTCGTTTTCATAAGATTTCCTCCTTTTCCGCGCCGGTGCGCGGTGTGTGTTTTTGCCTCATTAGAATAACATATTATCTGCAGAAAAGTCAAGCAAACAGAAACACACAAATATAAAGGCAACACCCCCTTGCCCTCCCCGCTGCGGCTGCAACGCAGACGCGGCTATATGGGGAGGGTGGCATTGCCGCAGGCAATGACGGGAGAGGTCAACCGCGTTCGCCGCCAACGATCTGTAAAATCTGCGTTCAAACCTCATCCGTCACGCGCATCGAATGGAATCGTCTAACCGCAAATCGTGTGGGCGCGTGCCACCTGTCTCGCCTGCCGTTCTCGGCTCCCGGGTCTCGCCTGCCGGCTCGGTCGTTGCTTCGCTTCGCGAGGTGTCCACCGGACACCCGCAACCTCGGTCGTTGCTTCGCTTCGCGAGGTGTCCACTGGACACCCGCAACTCGGTCGGCGCTTC
>CACWJV010000214.1 GCA_902761265.1 Oscillospiraceae bacterium
ACCCGCCGCGGTGTGGTACGGCAGGCGGATCTTGCGCTGCGCGAGCTGGTTTTGACCGATAAAAATATCCCGTTTGACGCGATCGACACCCTGGATGCGGGTTGACTTGCCTTGTAAATTTCTGTATAATAAAAAGGTAACGTCATCGCACAAAGGGAGGTGCCGCCTGTGAAAAAAATCGTCGCGTGGTTCGCGGCGCTGGCGCTGCTGATCGTCTTTTTGTGCTACGACTTCGGGCTGATGAGCTTTGTGCATCCGATCCGGCAGCCGCGTGACGGCCAGATCCGGGTGGCGTGTGTCGGCGATTCCATCACCTACGGCTGCAACGTTCCGGGCTGGCGGCGCCACAACTATCCCGCCGTGCTGCGCCGGATGCTCGGCAAAGGCTATTGCGTCAACAATTTCGGCTATTCCTCCCGCACCGCCGGCCGAAATGGCGATCTGCCGTATATGGACGAAACGCTGTATCAAAAAAGCCTCGCATTTGAGCCGGACGTCGTGATACTGATGCTCGGCACCAACGATTGCAAAACCTTCAACTGGGACGAAGCGGATTTCACCGCGAGCTATACGGCGCTGCTGCAAAGCTATGTCACACTGGAGAGCGCGCCCGAGGTGTGGGTGATGCTGCCGCCGCCGGTGTTCACACGGTTCGGGCGGTCGGCCTATCATTTGCAGCCGCAGGTGCTCAGCGAACAGATTGTACCGCTGACGGCGTCGATCGCCGAAGCGAATCAGGTACAGACCATCGATCTGCAAACGATGTTTGCAGACCGCGACGCGCGGTTTCCGGACGGCGTCCACCCGGATATGCAGGGCGCGAAACAACTGGCTGAAACGGTGTACAGCACCGTGTTTGCAAATACTGCGTCACAGGAGGTATCCTCATGAAACAACTGCTGATCCCCTTGCGCAAAGGACTTGCGCTGTTTTTGGCAACCTACTTTTTCTTTGCAACACTGTCTTTGAAAAGCGAACCGATCGCACCGCTTGACAAGGAAAACGTCCGTCTGTCGCTGGCTGTGGTGTCCGACGTCCACACCGAAACCAACAACTTCAACCGGTTTCAGATCAACATGCGGGCGATGAAGCACCTCGGCGCGGTCAAAGACACGGCCGACGCGCTGCTGCTGCTCGGCGACAACACGATGAACGGGCAAAAGCTCGAAAACCTGTTTCTTTACGGGATGCTGGAAACGGTCAACCCGATCAAGCCCTATTACACCATCGTCGGCAACCACGATATCGGCAACGTCAGCGAACCGGACGGCTCGTTCCCGGCATTCCGCGAAACACAGCTTGACTATATGCGAACCTTTGTGGACCGTTCGATCGAAGAGCTGTATTACAGCGAGACGGTCAACGGCTGTCATCTGATCTTTATGGCACCGGATACCGAGGAGTGCCACGACCGCAATTATTCCGACCGACAGCTCGACTGGCTGGAAGCGGAGCTGCAAACAGCGGCCGCCGACGGCAAGCCCATCTTTGTATGCAGCCACCATCCGCTGTCCTATGTTGTACAGGGACACGACCGCTTTGCGCAGCTTGTCACACAGTATCCCAACACGTTTCTGCTCGTCGGCCACATGCACTATTACATCCGCTTCAACCGCATCCACGGCAATTACAGCACGCCGGAGATTTGGGTGCCCACGCTGTCTATGATGGAAAGCGACGGCACGCCGAACGACATGAGCGGCTTCGGCTATCTGCTGGAGGTCTATGACAGCGAAGTCGTATTCCGCGGCGTCAATTTCTATGAAGGCAGACTCACGGATACCGAGCAGCACTATCCGCTGCAAACCCCGGACGCCGCAACGGGTCTTCCGCTCGCGCCCGAACCGATCCATTAAACCGAAAACCAGCCGGCTGCGGCTGGTTTTTTTGTCAAAAAGCGCGGCTGCGCCTGCGACTGGACAAGCTTTTTTCTTTATGGTATAATACGCACAGTATCTTTTGGGAGGCGTTCATGTGAACAAAATCGTTCGAGGGTGTCTGCTGCTTTGTGCGCTGCTGCTTTTTTCCGGCTGTGTCAACCGGGTCAAACCGGCGTCGGACAGCACGCTGACGGTCAGCGCTTCGCCGGATGCCGTCCGCAGCAGCACCGCCGCGCGGGAAGAAATGACCCGGGTGGCCCGCGCCGGCATGACCACGCTGTATTACGATGAAACGAGCCGCAGCATCGCGCTGTATGACGCGAACAGCGGTGTGCTTTGGCGTGCATTGCCGGAAACCGAAAACGCCGACGCCGCCATGGCAGAATTGGAGCTGCTGGTCGACGGGCAGCGCGTGACGCTCAACACCCAGGCGCATTGCACAAAGGCAAGCGGCCTTTCCGTCACCCGAACGGAAACCGGGCTGCTGTTGGAATATCAGTTGGACGCCAACCTGCCGGACGAACGGCATCTGCATTTGCATCTGCCGTTGGAAATCACCGTATCGGACGGTTGTATGCACGTGCGCGTGGACTGCGCGGCGCTCCAAGAATCGAACCTGCCGCGCGGCGTTTGGGTCTGCGGTGTGTCGCTGCTTCCCTTTTTCGGCGCACAGACCGCGGCGCAAAAAGAAGACTTTTTGCTTTTGCCGGACGGCTGCGGCAGTGTGATCCGCTCCGCCCCGGTACCGAAAAGCTTTGATCCGCTTGCGATCCCGGTCTATCGTACCGACGATACCGGAGCGTCGGCGCCGGTTGCCGCGTTTGGACAGAGCATCGGAAACGGCGCGTTTGCGGCGCTTGCGGAAACCGGCGATGCGCTGATGACGGCGCACGCTGAAAAGCGGACAGCGCAAGGCGGGTTTAACCGCGTCTGGGCGTCGTTCACACTCACCGAAACCGTACAGGACGCACGCGGCCGGATCTATCTTTCCAACCAAAGCTACGACGGCGAGATTCGCCTGGCCTACCGGTTTTTGGCGGACGATACCGCCTGCGTCGTCGGCATGGCCGCCGCGTGCCGCGAGCTGCTGATTCGAAACGGTACGCTGGATTTGCTTGCGCCGATCCGCGACGACCAAAGCTTTCCGTTTCATCTGAGTCTGATTTGCGCAGCGAACGTACAAATACCGGGCGAAGAAAAAAACAGTTTGCGTACGCTGACCGATTTTTCGCAAGCGCACGCGCTGTTGGAATACCTGCGTTCCAAAGACGTCGCGTCGGTGCGCCTTTGCTGCCGCGGATTGTTTTTGGGCGGACTTGCCCAGCAAAAGGTCCGGCTGTCCTCTACCGTTGCAAAGGGTCAAACGCTGGCCGCCTTTGCGCAGGAGATGAAAACGCTCGGCGTTTCGGTATTTCCGGAAGTGCGGCTGACGTCGGGCGAAGCGCGCCATTTGCCGCAATGCGCCGAAAACGGATTTGGCGACCGCATACAGGTCGCCGTTCCTCTGTTGCAAACCGACCGTTTGGCCGGTACAGTCACGCTTGCGCGCTGCGGCGCGGACCGGTTGGAAAAGCGGACACAGTCGCTGCTGTACGATTTAAACAGTCTGGACGCCGCCGGCGTCTGCGT
>CACWJV010000215.1 GCA_902761265.1 Oscillospiraceae bacterium
GCTTTGCGCGGCAGTCAAAAGGGCTTTTTCAGAAATATCGTCAAAAATTCCTATATGGGCTGCTGTATGGCGTTTGACCGCAGTTTGCTCAAAAAGATTATGCCGATGCCGAAATATGTGCCGATGCACGACCAGTGGATCGGGCTGATGGGCGAAGTTTACGGCAAGGTTGTGCTGCTGGACGCGCCGCTGATCTATTACCGGCGCACAGGCCAAAACGTGACCGGCGGCGCAACGAGCGCCAGACAGAAGCTGCAGTGGCGGCGCTATCTGGTAAAGAAGCTTATAGGCAGAATTTTGTTCGACAGATGAGGGGAAAGATATGAAAGATTATACCGTATCCGGCTGCATTGTGACCTATAACAACAAAGACAAGATCGCCACAACGATCGAAAGCGTGCTGTCTATGACGCAGGGCGTGCCGTTTACCCTCTATGTGGTCGACAACGCCTCCACCGACGGCACGGCGGCCTATATCAAAGCGCAGTTTCCGTCGGTCGTGGTGATTGAAAGCGGGGAAAACGCCGGCTTCGGCGCCGGACACAACAAGGTGATTCCGTTTTTGCAGTCGAAATACCATGTGGTGATCAACCCCGATATACTGCTCAAGGACGACGCGATCACCGCACTGTGCGATTTTGCCGACGCCCACGAGGATGTGGGGCTGCTGTCGCCGCAAATCCGTTTTGAAGACGGCCGCATCCAGCAGCTCGGCAAGCGCAACCCGACCGTGCGCTACCTCGGCACCCACTGGTTCCACAAGGGCGACGAAGAAAACAAAACCATGACCGAATACTGTATGCTCGATATGCCGCAGGATCAGCCGTTTGCAATCACAAACGCCACGGGCTGCTTTATGTTTTTCCGCACGGCGGCGTTTTTGGACCTCGGCGGCTTTGACGAGCGGTTCTTCATGTATCTCGAAGACTGCGACATCGCCCGCCGCGCCGCGGAAAAATACACCGTTTTGCATATCCCGACGGTGGACGTCTATCACCTGTGGGAGCGCGGCAGCAAAAAGAGCAAGAAGCTGTTGCTGATCCATGTGCAGTCGATTCTCAAATACTTCCTCAAGTGGGGGATACGGTTTTAAGAGGGACGAAGGGACGAAGGGACTAAGGGACTAAGTGACGCGATGAAACGCGTCGGCGATCGAATCGTATTCCCGCGATTCTGCCTTTCTTCAATCCCTTAACCCCTTAACCCCTCAATCCCTCAATCCCTCAATCCCTCAAATCCCTCGGCCCTTGGCCCTTGGCCCTCGGCCCTGCACCGGAGGTGCCCCATGCCGCTTTTTTCCGTTATCATCCCGGCCTATAACAGCGCGGCGTTTTTGCCGCAGGCGCTCGACTCTCTGCTCCGGCAGACGATGCCGGGCTTCGAAGTCGTAGTCGTCAACGACGGCTCCGTTGACAACACCCAGGCGGTCATCGACGCCTATTGCGAGAAGGACGCGCGCTTTCGCTGCATCCGGCAGGAAAACGCCGGCGTTTCCGCGGCGCGCAACAACGGGCTTTTGGCGGCGACGGGCGAGTATGTGACGTTTCTCGACGCGGACGATTATTACGACAAAGACACGCTCGCGGCGTTCAAAACACGCATCGACGAGACAAACGCCGACCTGCTGCTCGGGCGGCTGTGCATGACGTCGGGCGAACGATCCCTCGGTTTTCACGCGATGGCCGACGTGCTGGCCAAAGAACCCGGCGCGATCGACCGGTTTGACAAACGGCTGCTGTGGAACTTTTTGGTCAGCAACAAGTGCTACCGGCGTGCGTTTTTAGTGGAAAACGGCGTGCGGTTCCCGGCCACCGGCTTTTCCGAGGAGGGCGCGTTTTTTATGGACGCCGTTTATGCCGGCGGTACGATCGCATCGGCTTGGGACAGTGTGGTCTGGTACCGCCGCCACACGGACGCGGAGGGCTTTTCCGTCAGCCAGACGGCAAACGTCAAAAACCTCGAAAGCCTCTTCGGCTCTATGACGCATATCCTCGAAGCGGCGAAAAAAGCGAAGGGGACAGACGATCTGACGGACGACTATTTGCAGGAGGTGCTGTATAAGCACGCGCATATCCTACTGTCGCAGTTTTACCGCGCCCTTTGGCAAATGGACGACGCGGCGCAGGCGCTGTGTGTGTCGCAGCTCCAATCGCTGTTTGACCGGCTGACGGACGAACGCCTTGCGGCGGTCCGAACCGCGAACCGCGACCTGCGGCTCGACCGGCTTTCCAAAACAAAAACCGACGCGGCAAAGCGCCGGAACCTGTTTTGCGTCAGGCGAACGTCCGGGTGGAGAATAAGGGCGAACCGGCGGGTGTACCGGTGCTGCGCTTTGCGGCGCTGCCGGTGTTTGACCCGTCGCTGCTGCAAACGCTGCTGCGGCTGCCGGTACCCAAAACGGCGACGGCGGCAAAGCTTTTGCAAATTCTTTTGAAACGGAGACACGGCGGATGAAAGAACTGCTTTACCATATTTTTGCGTTTTTCTGCAATCTCAGCGGCCGGTTGTTCCCGGTCAAAGACCGCCGCGCGGCCTTTCTTTCGATGCACAACGAACAGATGCATGATTCGCTCGGCGCCGTGCGCGACGAGATGAAAGCGCGCGGGTTTGAAACCGTGACGCTCACGCGCCGCGATCTGTCGCCGCGCCGTCCGCTGGCGGTATTGCGCTTCTTTTTGGTGCGAGCCCGCCAGCTTTCCACAGCGAAATACATCTTTCTCAACGACAACTTTATGCCGCTGGGACTGCTGCATCTGCGCGACGAACAAATTGTCACACAGCTTTGGCACGCGGAGGGCGCGTTTAAAAAATTCGGTCTGTCTATCGACCAGCCGCCTGCCGTGCGTGCGCGCGAACAGGCCGGCAACGAGAAGCTGACCTGGGTGGTTTGCTCGTCGAAGCAGGTCGTGCCGATCTATGCCGAGGCGTTCGGTGTGAACCAATCGCAGGTGCTGCCGCTGGGTGCGCCGCGGGTCGACGCGCTGCTTCGCCCCGGCGGGGAAGCCGAAGCCCGCGCCGCGCTGGAGGCGCAGTATCCGATGCTTCGGGAAAAAACGCTCGTGCTGTATGCGCCGACGTTTCGCGACGACGCGGCACAAAACGAAGAACTGCTGCGCCGGATCGATATGGACGCGTTTCGCCGCTCGCTCGGCGACAGCTTTGCGCTGCTGCTGCGGCTGCATCCGCAGATCCGCCCGGCCGACCGTGTACTGGACGGCGCTGTGGACGTGACCGACTGGCCCGACGCGACGGCGCTGGTGCTTTCCTGCGACGTTTTGGTGACGGACTATTCGTCGATTTGTATGACGGCGGCGCTGCTTGGCAAAAAGACGGTCTTTTTCGCGTTTGACCTGCCGCAATACCGCAAGACGCGCGACTTCTATTTTGACTACGAAAGCTATGTGCCCGGCGCGGTGGCGGATACGTTTGACGAGCTGCTTACGGCGATCGTTTCGCCCGCGGATCCGGAGAAGGCTGCGCGCTTTTGCAATTTCAATTTTGACTTTTGCGACAGCGCCAATACGGCGCGTGTGCTCGACGCAATTGTGAAAAAG
Organism: Oscillospiraceae bacterium; assembly: GCA_902761265.1. Taxonomy (GTDB): domain Bacteria; phylum Bacillota; class Clostridia; order Oscillospirales; family Acutalibacteraceae; genus UBA6857. The sequence continues at coordinate 3,555 of CACWJV010000215.1, forward strand.
TAATAATCGCCCGAAATTTTTCTTGAAAAAGGCTTGACATTTCCGGCGCGAAGTGGTATAGTATTCGAGCAGTTGCGAGAGTGGCGGAATCGGCAGACGCGCACGTTTGAGGGGCGTGTGGGGTGACTCGTACGGGTTCAAGTCCCGTCTCTCGCACCAACGACGAGTGTTCGAAAGAGCACTCGTTTTTGTTTTGCCTTTTTTCAAGAATCAGAACGGGACTTGAAGGAGCCGCGGCATACAGTTCGCACCGCGAGACAGGTTTCGTCTTTCGCTCCAGCAGTGAATCTCGAAACCCTTTGATTTATCATAAACAACCTTTTCAAAAACTGATAAAAGGTTTCCGTCGCATTTCCTCCTTGCCGTCTTTTTTCATTCCATCATAGGAACCGGCGTTCTGCAACCACCTTTAAGATTCTTCATCGTTGAAACGCACCGCAGCTTCGCCCGCACGCAGCGCGCAAAAATGGCGCCCTTTCGCTTGACAATCGAACCCAGGCGGCATACAATAGAGGAAACAAAACGCGGGAGGTGTACGCGATGCGCAAGTTTCCGAAGGGACTGTTTTATCTGATCCAATGGACCTGGGGTCTGCCTGTCAATTTGTTCGGTTTGATCGGCTATCTTGTTTGCAAACTGCGCGGCCGGCGGTCGGAACGCTTCGGCAACGCCTGGATCACCTATGTGCCGTGGAAAAGCGGCGGATTGTCGCTCGGGCTGTTTATCTTTCTTCGAGAAAACCACCCGAACAAAATCTGGACCCCCAACGCGCGGATCCATGAATACGGCCACACCTGGCAATGCTTGCTGCTCGGGCCGTTCTTTTGGCTCGTCATCGGGCTGCCGAGCTTCATCTGGTGCCACTGCTTTGAATCGTGGCGGCGCAAAAACAAAGTGTCCTACTATGTGTTTTACCCCGAAAAATGGGCGAACGCCTGGGGGCAAAAGGCAACCGGCCTTCGGATGCAAATCCCGTCCGACCCGCTGAAGGAACGCTCCGACGATTGAGCGCACACGGCATACCCCGCAACAGAAAGGAAATATACATGGTACAATTATTCAAACGCATCTGGGCGTCGTTTTTGGCATTTTGGGCAATGTTGACCGGGTTTTTCAGTTGTATGCCGCAGCAGCCGGACCCTACACCCTATATCGCATCGGTGAAGGAGGCCGATCTGATGTTTTCGACTGACCGCATCCATTTTATGAACACCGACAATTCCGACGCGATATTGCTGGAAAGCGACGGCCATTTCGCTTTGGTGGACGCCGGCGAGGACACCGACAATCCGCGCGGTTTGCCCGGGTTGAATCTGCCCGGCTTTGAACAGCGTGTGCTCGCCTATCTCAAAGCCCACGCGGCAAACGCGGACGGCAAGGTGTATCTCGATTTCATCGTCGGCACCCACGCGCACTCCGACCATCTCGGCGGCTTTGACACGATCCTTTCCGATCCCGACGTTTCGGTCGGCCGCGCCTATCTGAAAGTATATGACAGCAGCGTCATCAACGAGCACGAGGTCACCGAATGGGACAACCAGGAGGTCTATGACCAGACCGTGGCCGCGCTGAAGGCGAGAAATGTGCCGATTATCAGCGAACCGGACAACACGCCGTTTATGCTCGGCAATTGCAAAATCACGCTGTTTAACACAGACGATCCCGTGCCGGCGGAAAAGGTCGGCGAAAACGACCAGTCGCTCGGCGTGCTGGTGGAAACGAACGGCACACGCGTCTTTCTTGCCGGAGATATGGACGATCTGACCGGCGACGAAACACGGCTGGCGCCGCTGATCGGCAAAGTGGATCTTTTAAAAGTCGGCCACCACGGCTGCGAAGGATCGAGCACCCCGGCGTTTTTGCAAACGCTGATGCCGAAGATCTGCGTGTTTACAACCGGCGAATACAACCACAACGTCCAGTCGCGCGAGCGCATCCGCAGCATTTGCGGCGCGACGCTGTATTTCACCGCGCGTGACGGCGGCGTGTTGGCGCTGCTCGGCCAAAACGGCGACATCCGCTGCTACGGGCAGATCCATTGAAAAATCAACGTCCTGCTTTTTTCTTGACAATTTGCCGCATCATGCTATAATGGAAGCAAGAATCAGGAACGGAGGTATTCCTATGTCCGAAAAAGTCAGAGTCGGCGT
>CACWJV010000216.1 GCA_902761265.1 Oscillospiraceae bacterium
TTCCGACGCCGGGTAGATGTTCGGATTATAGTAAAACAGCGTGATGGAAAAATACTGCGAAAGATACTCGAGACAATAGCTCGAGCACGGCGCGCAGCACGCATGCAGCAGCAGCCGCGGCACTTCGCCGTTTTGCTGATGCTTTGCAATGATCTCATCGAGTTCCTTTTGATAGTTGCGCATACAATCACCGGGTTGATTATAGCATACTTGTCGGGGAAAGGCAAGAGGGGAGCAGGGACAAGGGACAAGGAACTAGGGACAAGCGACAAGCGACAAGGGACAAGGGGCTAGGAACGAGGGGTGAAGTGACGCGAAGCAAGTGGAACCAAACCGCAGGTTTTTCCCGCGAAAAGAACGGCAGAAATGCCGGCTCGAAAAAAAACACCTGAATGCCGGCTCGAAAAAAAACACCTGTGTTCCAACGCATTTGGCGCATCGCCGCAGGCGGCGCCCCTTCCCTCAGTCCCTGGTCGCTGGTCCCTCAATCCCTCAATCCCTCAATCCCCTCTTGACAAACCCTCCCGTCTGTGCTACAATGCAGTCAATAAATATTGCAGGGGTGCCACCGGCTGAGACCGCATCTTGCGGAACCCTTTCACCTGATCCGGATCATACCGGCGTAGGGAGCGATGAAAACGCCTTGTGATGTTTAGAAATCCGGGGCGCTGTTTTTTTTGCCCCAAAAAGGAGTGTTGCTTTATGCAGGAAACCCGAAAAATCTCATCCGTCCAGCGGCTCGCCGAATGCGCGATTATGCTCGCGCTGGCCGTCGTGCTCAACGAATTCACACCGTTCAAGCTGCCTTTCGGCGGGTCAGTCACATTCTTTGCCCAGTTGCCCATCGTCGTGATCGGCTACCGCCACGGCGTCAAGTGGGGGCTTTTGACGGGGCTTGCCATGGGCGTGATCGAAATGCTGTTCGGCCTTTCCAATTTCTCCTATGTCACGGGCATCGCGGCGTATCTGATCCTGATCTTTGCCGACTACATCGTTGCCTTCGGCTCGCTGGGATTGGGCGGCGTGTTCCGCGGCTCGATCAAAAACCAGGCGCTCTCCATGGCGGCCGGCGGTGCGCTTGTGTCAGTCATCCGCTTCATCTGCCACTTCATCTCCGGCGCCACCATCTGGGGCGGCTATGCCGAAGACACGCCGGTGCTGGTCTATTCGCTGACCTACAACGGCTCCTATATGCTGCCGGAGCTCATCATGACCGTGATCGGTGCGCTGATCCTCGGTTCGCTCCTCGATTTCCGTGCGCCGCGCCTGCGTGCGCTCAAGCACGGCAAAAACGCTGATTAATCCTCACTTGATAAACAAAACGCAGTCCGCTTGTTCGGGCTGCGTTTTGTTCTTCTTGTGCATGCACATATCGAAGAAGGCGGAGCCTTCTATCTCGAACCGTTCAAAGAACGGTATCTCGAACTGCCCGCAGGGCAGTATATCGATACAGTCATTTTCCAATCTGCAGACAGGAAACGGCAAGTGATCCGGCGCATAAAAAGATTCAGGCCTCAGCCTTCGATCGCGCCGTTGTAGACGAGGGGAGGGTTGGTCACGTAAACGCCGTCCTCCGGCTGTTCCCGTTCGGCATACTGTACCGTGCGTGTCACATTGCCGCCGGACAGATCAAATTCCTTCACCGTGGTGTCCGAAACGGTATAGACCCGGTCGCCGATGAATGTGCCGCGGAAGAGGGAGCTGTAAACATAATAATCGCTTTCTGCGCCGTGGACATATGCCTGCTCTTCGGTGAATTTGCCGTCTGCCGCCGCATAGCGCTTGAGCATATACCGCGTGCCGGCATAGTTGCCGTTCTTTTCAAAGAGATTATAGGTGACCGGTAGATAGAACGCGCCGCTCCCGCTGTCGAACACAAACGCCTTCGACTCGTAATGCACGTCGGTGCCGGCCTGCTTGATGACACGGCTGTCGGTTTCCTGCGGGTGTGTCGGGTCGCTGATGTCAAAGAGCGAGAGCTTCACCGTGTCCAGATTTGCGCTTCTGTCGTCGCCGCTGTAGCCCACGCCGAGCAGCGTGTGGTCGTCCAGCGGATGCAGATAGCTTGAAAAGCCGGGCAGCTTCACCGCGCCGAGAATCGTCGGCTTCGCCGGGTCGGCAAGGTCGATCGCAAACAGCGGGTCGGTGTTGCGGAAGGTGACAACATAGGCGAGATTGCCCAAAAACCGCGTGCTTTGCACCTGTTCGTCGGGCGCGAAGTCTTCGAGCTGTCCCACGATTTCCAGCTTGTCGCTCAGCACATACAGCGCGCTGACGTCCGCGTCATGGTTGTAGTCGTAATCGGTCGTGGCAATGCGCAAATAGCCGCCGTACCGGTCGATCGCGTAGTCGTCGTTCACCTCGCCCGGCACTGCGCCGGTTGCCCTGAGCGCGATCTCGGTGCCGTTCAGCGAAAACGCATAGAGGTTCGTTTTGCAGCGGCCATCCGTGCTGTTGTCCGTCCAGCGCCAGTCGGTGGACATCAGATACAGCGTGTCGGCGGTACAGTACAGGTCGCTCGAAAAGCCGAGAACGCTGACCTTGTTGACGGCGCTGTCTTTCTTTGCCGTGTCAAACGCGGTGAGCACCAGATAGACGCTGTCGCCGGCGTCCTTGTCGCGGATCAGCACGTCGCCGCTCGTCAGCTTTTTGCCGTCCACGGCGGGCACAAAGTTCTTTTCAACCGCGTCCTTATCGTCCAGCGGCACACTGTACTGCGTGACGGTATAGAGCACCGAGCCGACCATACGCGACTGCACAAGGGTGCCGCTCTGGTCCATTTCGCGCACCGGAACCGGGTGATTGCGGTCGCTGATATCATAGACGAACTGCGCGGTGTCAACGTTGGCGTTATAGGGAAAATAGTCGTAATACACGCCGTCGTCGCGCACTTCGCTGCGTGACGCGCGCTCAAAGACCTGCGCCGAAACGACCAGCCGGTCGTTTTGCACATAGGCGTCGAGAATGCGGCAGCCGTCTTTGTCTCCCTTCGGTTCCGGCGTCACGGCACAGACGGTTTTCATCGTCTGCGTGTCCACAATCGAAAGCGCACGGTTCCCCGCGATATAGAGATAGCGCCCGTCGTTTTTGAGCACGTCCGCTTCGTCCACGGCGCCGTCGCGCAAATTGGTCTGGCCGTAATTGCCGTTTGCAGCGTCTTTCGCGACCGAATAGAACGCGTCTGTCCCGTTTGCGTCTGCAGTGCCAACGGTGACGCTTTGCTCCGGCATCACCGGCGCCGCGTTTTCCACCGCGTCGGCACTCTTCGCGCCGAAGTTCCGAAACCACATCCCCTTGCGCTCGTCATAGAGGTTGGCAAAATACGCCTTGAGGTCGCTGTCGTTTTTGAACATGGAAACCGCCGGTGCGGTGAGCGTCCGGATTTTCGTCGGCGTGCTTTGGCTTTCCGTGGTCTGCTCGCCGGCGGACTGGCTGGACGGTTCCGTCACGGGAATGACTGTGACGTGCCGGTGCCGCGGCAGCAGCGACACGCTTGTCACCACGACCGCTACCGCCGCCGCGGCGGCAATGAGCTTGGGCAGCAGGTGCTTTTTCGGCTTGAACTGTTTGATGTTGCCGGTTTGCAGCCGGTCTTTGACCGCATCCGTCTGCAGCGACTGCGGCAGCTCGAGCTCGGTATCAAACAGCGATTGCAATGCTTCATCGTTGAATTTATCCTGTTTCATGCTTCATCTTCTCCTTCGCCTAAGGTTTCGCGCAGCTTCGCTTTGGTGCGCGACAGCCGCGCACGGATTGTGCCTTCCTTTGTCTC
>CACWJV010000217.1 GCA_902761265.1 Oscillospiraceae bacterium
GTTGCTGGCAACGCTTGCTGCATTTGCATCTGCGGAGGGTGACGTAACGATTGTTGACAACGGAACGTGCGGCAGCAACCTGACTTGGACGTTCGACAGCGCAGGCACACTGACGATTAGCGGTAGTGGCGACATGCAGAATTTATCGGCGTGGTCATCTCACCGCAGAGAAATCAAATCAGTTTCCATCGGTGACAGTGTGACAAGTATTGGAGACCTTGCTTTTTCCGATTGTTACAGCCTGACAAGCGTGACGATTCCTGATAGTGTGACGAGCATTGGGGAATCTGCTTTTTCCGTTTGCGACAGTCTGATGAGCGTGACAATTCCGGACAGTGTGACCAGCATCGGCAACTGGGCGTTCCACCACTGCACCTCACTGACGAGCGTGACGATCCCGGACAGTGTGACGAGTATTGGAGAAGATGCTTTTTCCGATTGCAACAGTCTGACGAGCGTGATGATCGGCAACAGCGTGACGAGCATTGGCCGTTCTGTGTTCGAAAGCTGCACCTCGCTGACAAGCATGACAATCGGTAACCGTGTGACGAGCATCGGCAAGATGGCTTTCTACAACTGCACCTCACTGACGAGCGTGACGATTCCGGACAGCGTGACAACTATCGACGAGTATGCGTTCAAAGACTGTACCGCGCTAACAAGTGTGACGATTCCGGACAGCGTGACGAGCATCGGCCGTTCTGTGTTCGAAAGCTGCACCTCGCTGACAAGCATGACAATCGGTAACAGTGTGACGAGCATCGGCGAGATGGCTTTCTACAACTGCACCTCACTGACGAGCGTGACGATTCCTGACAGCGTGACGAGCATCGGGGAGGGTGCGTTCGCCGATTGCTCCGCGATGGAAAGCGTGACGATCCCTGCATCGGTTACTTCAATTGGCAATGCAGCTTTCTTTCAGACGCCGTTACAACAAATTACTATTCTGAACCCGTTCTGTAAGATTATTATTGTTTACACCGATCCGGAAACCGGTGAAACAGCTGAATTAGATTATGCTGCTTACACCCTTGGCGATGAACAAACTACCATTTACGGCTATCCCGGTTCCACCGCCGAAGCGTATGCCGAAAAATATGAGCGCACCTTTATTGCTTTGGAGCCGCCTGCTGCACAACCGATGACGGAAACCGACACAGCCACCGGTATTGCTGTGACTTATGACGCTGATGCTTATCCCGGCGAGATCACACTTTCTGTGAACAAGGAGGAAAGCGGCGGCAACTATCTTGTGAAAACTTACGAAAAAACAACAGCATGGGATATCACGACACTTCTAAACGGCGTGGAGACACAGCCGGTTGAGCCGGTCACAGTGTCCATTCCCGTACCTGACGGCTACAATGAAAATGCGCTTGCGGTCTATCATGTTAACGACAAAGGCGAAGCCGAAAAGGTGGAGCCGATTACGGTGAAGGACGGTATAATCACTTTCACTGCGACCGCATTCAGCGTGTATGTTGTTGTAGACGAAAGCAGTGAAGTGAAACCTCACACCCACACCTACACCTCCGCCATCACCACCAAACCCACCTGCACCACCGACGGCGAAACAACCTACACCTGCTCCGTCTGCGGCGACACCTACACCGAACCCATCCCCGCCACCGGCAACCACGTTGACACCAACAACGACGGCAAGTGCGACACCTGCGGCGAAAAGATGACCGGCGGCAAGCACTGCAAATATTGCGGCAAGATCCACGGCGGCGCGTTCGGCTGGCTGGTGAAATTCTTCCACAGCATTTTCGCCATCTTCAAGCGCTGACACCCCTCGCGCACGGCGTGCGCTGGGGACGGCAAAAAACGATTGCACCAGCACCCGCCACACGGCGGGTGTTTTCTTGTCTCTTGCCATCTTGCCGTCTTGTCATCTTTCTTCCCTGCGCGGCGGCCGTTTCGGTTTGCGGCTTGGCTGCCCGCGTCCCGTCCGTACCGCCTGCAAACATCGAACAAATGTTCGAATACATCATACGCCGTTCGGTGCGGTTTGTCAAGAGGAAAAGACCGGAAAAAGCAAACCGGAAAAAGTAAGTACAAAAAAACGGACGCCCTTTTCGGACGTCCGTTTCGCTGCTTTGTTGTGTTACACAAGCTTGCACAGATAATCGAAGTTGTCGATCCAGTTGTGCAAATAGTAGTTGCGGCAGCGGAAGAGCACCGCCGTGTCGCTGATCTCCATGAAGAAGCCCAGCCCGTTGACCGCGTATTCCGCCGGCCAGTTCGGCATCAGATACGACGGCAGGTTCAGATAATGTACGCCGTTGACGAGGCTGTAGGTCGGCGTTTCAATGTTGTTGGACAGCCCCTTGTGGAAGTGGCCGGTCAGGCAGAACACGTTTTTGTGCGCTTCCAGCGTGCGCTGAATCCGGCTGCTCCACGGCTCCTCCGTGCCGCCGCCGGGATAAAAGTTCTCTTCGCCGTGGATGCCGGACAGCGGCACATGCAGCAGCACAAACATCGGTTTGCCGCTTTCGCCGTATTTGTCCAGCTCATCGGAAAGGAACTGCAAGGCTTCTTCGCTGTATTCCGGGTGATCCCAGTTGTCGGCGCTCTCATCGTTGAGACAGATGAACGGATAGCCCTTGACCTCGATCGTGTAATACGGATGCTCCAGCCCGTAGCCGAGATAGGCGTTTGCAAGCTGCACAAAATCCGCCAGCGCCTCGGGGTTCATCCGTTCGCCCTCGGCGTCCTTTGCGTGGCCGATGTCGTGGTTACCCGAGATGACAACCGGCGTCACGCCGTCTTTGACCTCGTTTTTCGTGATCTCAAAAAAGCGTTTAAGCGTCGCTTTGTCGCCGTAGTTGGTCAGATCGCCCAAAACAGCGATGCCGTCGGGGTTCAGCCCCATCATGTCCTTGTAGCAGTTTTGCAGCGCGAGCTGACCGACCGGCAGACGGCGGTCGATATGCACGTCGGACACCAGCGCCACCTTGCACACCGCTTCGCCCGGATCCTTGGTTTTGTTGCCGTTTGCAAACGGGATGAACGCCAGAAAGAACGCCAGCACCGCCGACACGAACCGCTTCAATAACAGTTTGACATATTCCATATTGCAGGACTCCTTTTCCGGAAAGATACTATTATGATATAATGAAAATGCCGGTTTGTCAATTTATGCGCGTAAAATTGATTGCCGCACCGCTCCGGACAACGGCGGTTTTTGCTTTGGCGGTCTGCGGCAGGGGCGTCGGCAATGCGTACAAAAAAACCGGGATGCCGGCGGGCTCCTTTGGATACTTTGTGAATTTTAAAATTTCAACAAGGTTTATTAACAAAAGGTTAATCTGTAAATCGCTTCTATTTTCTATATTAGAAAAATAAATTAAAAATTTTGTATTATGATTGGGTATAGTATGACTTGAAGCAGAGTTTTCGTTGAAAAGAACGAATTCCGTTGGAGGATGTATCACATGAGCATGGGACACGGACGTTATACCCGAGGCGGTCCGCCCGCAAAAAAGAAATTCGATCTGACCAAGCCCGCCACGGCGCAGGACAACTTTGTGGCGCCGTTGATCTACGGCTTTTCCACCGTGCGCCGCTGGATCCATAACGGCAAGGTGACCCGCACCGGGATGGAAGGCATCGAGCCGCCGTATATCCTGATTTGCAACCACAACGCGTTTTACGATTTCTATGTGATGAGCAGCATCCAGTATCCGCACAAGGGCGTCTATCCCGCGGCGGTGGATGACTATATCGGCCGCGAATACTTTTTGCGCAAGTTCGGCGGCGTGCCCAAGCGCAAGTATACCGCAGACGTCGGTCTGTTGCGTACCTGCCGCAAGGCGATCCAGGACGGACTGGTGTTCGGCATCTACGCCGAAGCGCGCTATTCGCTGTGCGGCGTCACGGAAGTGATTCCCGACGCGATCGGCCAGCTTTGCAAACACATGAAGGTGCCCGTGGTCACTTTGACCTGCCGCGGCCACCACATCTACGACCCGTTTTGGGGCGACCACTCCATCGTGCGCAAACTGCAGGTGCGTCCCGTGGAAGCGGAGCTGACGCTGGCGTTTACCCCCGAACAGCTCAAAGAGGCGAGCGTCGACGAGGTCAACGAAAAGATCCGCAGTCTGATTTATAACGACGACTTCCGCTGGCAGTTTGACCGCAAGGTGCGCGTCAGCTATCCCAAGCGCGCCGAGGGGCTCAACAAGGTGCTTTATCAGTGCCCGCACTGCATGACGGAATACAAGATGCGCAGCAAGGGCGACAAGATCTACTGCGAAAACTGCGGCAAAAGCTGGACGCTCACGGAATACGGCCAGCTCCAGGCCAACAGCGGCGAGACCGAGTTCCGCTATCCCACCGACTGGTATCTGTGGGAGCGCGAACAGGTGAAAAAGGAAGTGCTCGCCGGCACCTACCGCTTTGAAAGCCAGGTCGACGTCAACGATTTGCCGAACTCCCGCGGTTTCGTCCACATGGGACGCGGCACGCTGATCCACGATATGGACGGCTTCCACCTCAAGGGCATCCGCGCATACGACGGCGAACCGTTTTCGATGGAGATCCCGGCCGCCGGGCAGTATGCCGCCCACGTGGAATACAGCTACCGCTTCGGCAAGAAGCGCGATTGCATCGACCTGAACACGATCGACGACACCTGGTACGTCTTTCCCGAACGGTGCGAGTTCTCCGTAACCAAGATCTCGCTGGCCGTGGAAGAAATATACAATGAGATCTGGCGCAGACGCCATGCCGAGAAACAAAAATCGAAGGAGTAAGAGTATGGATATTCAAGCAAAATTACTGGAAATTTTAAGCGACTATACCGACGGCCGTATCACCAGCGCCAAAGCAGACGACGTGTTGACCTCCGATTTCGGTCTCAACTCGTTTGAACTGTTCGACCTCGTCTGTATCGTAGAAGAGACGTTTGACATCTCCATCCCGGACCGCAAGCTGCCGGAGCTGATCACGGTCGGCGACTTTGTGAAATATCTGGAAGCAGAGGTCAAGTAAAGATAGCAAGAAAGCAAGAAATAAGAAAACAAGAAGGGACTGCTTGATGCAGCCCCTTGTTTTTAGGCTCTTTGTCAATAGTTGGGGTAAAGAAATAAAACAGAATCAACAGAGCAAGCAGCTGCAATCAAGCGGCTGCTTGATTGTATCTCGAAAACCACGCGATAGTCGCGTGGTTCAAAAAAGCTTAAGCGAAGAAGAAGACAAAAAAACTCCTTTTGCGATATAATAAAGTGCGGTCT
>CACWJV010000218.1 GCA_902761265.1 Oscillospiraceae bacterium
CAAAAAAGCGTCTTTTGTCCGCCGACAAAAGACGCTTTGATACGGGCGATCACCATCCGCGCCGCAGCAGCTTCCAGTTCGGTCCGTTTTGCGTCGCGCATCAGCAAGGCATCCTGCGAATAGTAATAGATATTGACGCCGCAGTGTTTACAGTTGGGTTTGAGATTATAGAACGGAATCTCGCCCCCACATTTGGGACATTTCATATTTTCTCACCTTTCTTTACTGTCAAAATATATATCAGGATTTCATTTCAAAGAAAAGCGGACGGCATCGTCGTCGCCGGTGCGGTTGTTATAGAGAAAATCATCGGCGATCTCCGCCAGCGACGAGCCGGGCGGAATCAGTTTTTGCACCTGTTCAATCTTAAACTTTTGTACAAGTCTGTCCAGCCGCTGCGCTACACTGTGCAGTGCGATGTATTCCACCGTGTCGGGGGTAAACGGCGCGTTGCCCGGATAGATATGCCGGCAGATTTCAAACGCGGTATCCAGCAGCTTTTTGTTCTTAGCCTCCTGCTTTTGTTCGAAAGACATGGTTTTCCAGCTCTTGCCGAATTTTGCAAGCCGGGAAAGCCGGATCCTCGGCAGCAGGGACAGCGCACATTTGGCAAGCGTTTTGTGGGCGCGGAGTTTATCGACCGGCAAAACGCCGTCGGTTTCGCGCAAGAAAGCTTCGAAATCGGTCTTTGCAAGCGGCATGCACGCCTCGACACGGCCGGTAAAATTGTTTTTATAAAGATACTCAAACACGGATTCGCCCTTGGTATCGACGCCGCAGATGCGGTCGAGCGCAATACTTTTGACGTCGCACAGACCGTTTTCGGCGTCTACAACCACCCGGCGCATTTTGCCCGCGGCGTTGACGGCGGAGATGGTGGAAATATCGAGGAACCAGCCGCCGTTGCTGTCCGTATATTTGCGGATGTTCTGCACATGGGTGTGGCCGGTGAAGACCACCCGCACACCCTCGTCGCACATGAGCGTTGAAAGTTCTTTGTAGCCGCCGTAGACTTCGTATTCCACCATATGGCGAAACACTTCCCACGGCGCGATCACCGGATGATGCACGGCAAGCAGGATGTAGTCGCCGGCCTTTTTGCTCTCGTGAATCTGCTGTCTGAGCCAGTCCAGACCGTCTTCAAACAAGCCGCAGTGGCTGCGTCCGTTGCCGTTGTCGCAGATCATGCAAAGCCGTACGCCGTCGCCAAGCCGGACCACATAGGAGCCGCTCTCGCGGTGGACGGACAACGCCTGCTTCGGGCCGTAGTCGTAATAGTAGTCAAATAATTCGCTGCGCAGCATCACCGGGATCGGCTCGGTGCCGGTTTCGGTGTAGCGTACCGCGTCATGCTGGAAGCATTCGTCTTCGCCGTTCGGGCTGCAATAGTCGTGCGTCGCAGCGGTAACATAAACCTTTTTGCCTGCAGCGGTCAGCCGTTCGAGCCGTTCACGAAACTCGATATGCGACTGCCGGTCGCCGCTGTTGACGTTGTCGCCGGTAAAGATGACGGTGTCGGTATCGGGATCGGCGAGGATCTTTTCGATAAAGGAATCGAGGATCTCAGGCGACAGCTTGAGCGCGATCTGATCGCCGCGTTCACGCCGGGTAAATGTGCCGGGCTCGACCCAGTTCTGTTTGGAAACAAAATGTGTATCGGTCAGCAGGTAGAACGCCGTATTCTGTTTCATCGGATCTCCCCTTTTGCTAAGGTATAAAATGATACATTATCACTATATCGCACCATGTCCAACAAATGTCCAACAAATATGGATTGTTTTGGATATTTTTTTGAAAAATTTATAAATTCCGGCCAAAAAAATGTGAAAGTTGTTAAAAGAAAAACCTCTTTAACAGTGCTTGCAATGGTGCAGGCGGTATGTTATAATAAGAAAAAAAGAAAGCAGGTGCCGCAATGGCTGTTATGATTCTCCCCTATCCGAATGAGATCACCCTGTCGGAAAAATGCCGGGTGCTGCACGAGGACGATCTGCGTTTTGAACAAGACGACGCGATCGCACAAGAAGGCTATCGGCTGCAGATCGGCGAAGACGACGCCTCGCTCACCTTTTCTTCAGACGCCGGCAGATTTTACGGTTTGCAGACCTTCCGCCAACTGCAGGACAAGAACGGTTTTGTGCCGCTTTGCGAAATCAGCGATGCGCCGCGGTTTGCCTATCGCGGATTTATGGTCGACTCGTCGCGTCACATCCAGACAATCGACGAGATCAAAGCGATGATCGACGCGGCGGCAGCCTATAAGCTCAACATTTTCCACTGGCATCTGTGCGACGACCAGGGCTGGCGAATCGAAAGCGAGCGCTATCCGCTGCTGCATACGGTCGGCGGCTGGCGCGACGGCTGGGGGTTCGGCAATCCGAATCCGGAAAAGTACGGCGGCTGGTTTACGAAGGCACAGATTCGCGAAATCGTACAGTACTGCGCCGACCGCTTTATCACCGTTGTACCGGAATTCGATATGCCCGGCCACTGCTCGGCCGTGCTCAAGGCGTATCCGGCGTTCTCCTGCAGCGGTGAAAGCTGCGACGTGAATACCGAAGCCGGCGTGTTCAGCAATGTGCTGTGCGCCGGGAAGGAAGAAACGTTTGCTTTCTGCTGCGGCGTGCTGGAAGAAATCATGGAGCTTTTCCCGGGCAAATACATCCATATCGGCGGCGACGAGGTGCCGAAAGACGGTTGGAACAACTGTCCGCATTGCCAAAAGCGGATGCAGGACGAGCATCTGGCGGACGCCGAAGCGCTGCAAGGCTACTTTACAACGCGGATCGCGCGGTTTTTGCGCACAAACGGCAAAACACCGATCGGTTGGAACGAGGTGCTCGAAGCCGACCTTGCGCCGGGTGAGATTGTGGCGACAAAATGGTGGGATCAAAAGGGCCTGTGCGACGATTTTGCCAACCGCGGCGGCAAGGTCATTATGGAGGAAACGCGGCACGTCTATTTGGATTACAACTATCAGACCACATCGCTCAAGCAAAGCTACAGCTACGATCTTCTGCCTGACAGCTTTACGGAAGCAGGCAAGCGGAACGTACTCGGCATCGAAGCGCCGATCTGGACGGAATGGGTCGAAGACTTTACGCGGATGGGCTATCAGGTATACCCCCGGCTGCTGGCTGTGGCGGAACGCGGGTGGACAAACGAGCCGCAGGATTACAACGGATTTAAAGCCCGGGCCGAGGCGCAGCGCGACGCACTCGGCGCACGCGGCATTCAGATGGCGCCGTATGCCGACTGGGATCCGGAGGATTGACAGATAACATAACAAAAGGAACCGCTCACATGGAACGGTTCCTTTTTTGATTCGTTTTACGGTTCGTCAAACGGCACAACCTGATTCGTTTCGGCGGAGCGGAAGATCGCTTCGATCAGCCGCATGCAGCGGCGCATCTGCCGGTGCGTGACGATTTGTTTTGCGTTGTTGTG
>CACWJV010000219.1 GCA_902761265.1 Oscillospiraceae bacterium
GCGGCCATCTCTTCCGGCGTTGCGGCTTCGAGGGCCTGCTTCATCTTGTTGACGTTTTGCTTGAGGACAGCGCCGGCTGCGCGGAAGTTGAGCGTTAAGAAGCTGTCTTCGAGGACAGACGCGTCGGTCACATGGACGAGTTCCTTGATATTGAGTTCGTCGAGGATGTTCTTTTCGAACACGGCGATCTTCGCCATCTCGTCTGCGTCGCAGGAGAGATAGAGCTTCGCAAGCGGCTGACGGACCTTGATCTGATGCTCGTTGCGCAGTTTGAGCGCCACGGCGATGATGTCGCGTGCGTCGGCGGTCTGCTGCAGCACGCCGTCGTCGTCAAAGCCCTCGAGCGGCTGCGGCCAGTCGGCCAGATGGACGGAAAGGGCGCTGCCGGGCTTTACGCGGCGGGTCAGCTTTTGCCAGATCTCCTCCGTCATAAACGGGATGATCGGCGCCATAATCAGCGTGCAGGTGTTGATCGCGTGGAACAGCACCCAGTAGGCCAGCATCTTGTCGTCTTCGTCGCCGGTCTTCCAAAAACGGCGGCGGTTGGTGCGGATGTACCAGTTGGAGATATCGTCCACAAAGATTTCAAATTCCTTGATGACGTTGTACGCCTTGAAGTCGTCCATCTGCGCGGTCGCTTTTTTGATAAATTCGTTGGTGCGGATGACGAGCCATTTGTCGGTGACGGTCATCTTGGACTTGTCGGGCACATAGCCTTCAAAGTTCGGCTGGTCGAGCCGGGCGTAGGTTTCAAAGAACGTATAGGCGTTCCAGAAGGAGAGCAGCTTTCTTCTCGCCTCGTCGCCGAGGTTGAAGCCGAAACGCACGTCGTTGGCCACCGGCGCGCCGGCGTACATATAACGCACGGTGTCGGCGCCGATCTTTTCGGCGGCTTCGTCAAAGCGGATCATGTAGCCGGTTTTGGAGAACTTGGCGCCGCTTTCCTGGACCACGGAGCTGTGGCACAGCACGCGCTTATACGGCGCGCAGTCTTCGAGCACGGTGGACATAAACAGCAGCGAATAGAACCAAAGGCGCACCTGTTCGCGCATTTCCACCACCCAGTCGGCGGGGAAGTTTTGTTTCCAATAGCTCTTGTCGCCGGAGAAATAGCCGAGGGTCGAAAACGGCACGATGCCGGCGTCGAGCCAGACGTCGCCGATTTCGCTCACGCGCTTGACGGGTTTGCCGCACTTGGGACACTTGATTTCAATTTCGTCGATCCACGGGCGGTGCAGCTCGGGCAGCGCGTCGACTTTCGCCGGGTCAACGGCCTTTTCGCGCAGTTCCTCTTTGCTGCCGATGACGTGGACGTGGCCGCAGTCTTCGCAAACATAGAACGGCAGCGGCATCCCGTAGTAGCGTTTGCGGGAAATGTTCCAATCGCCCATATTGTTGAGCCAGTCGATCATGCGCTTGCCGTTACTTTCCGGCTCCCATTTGACGGACTGCGCCGCTTTGATCAGGCGGGGTTTCAGCTCCTCGGTGCAGATATACCACGCGGGTACCAGACGGAAGATGACTTCGCTCTTGCAGCGCCAGCAAACGGGATAGCTGTGCTCGATCGGCATAATCTTATAGAGTTTGCCGCGTTTTTCGAGTTCATCGAACACCGGCTGCGCCACGTTGGCGGTCGTATAGCCGGTCATGAAACCGAAGCCCGGCAGAATGACGCCCATGTCGTCCACCGGCATCACCTCGGGCAAACCGAGCTTTTTGCCCAGCTCGTTGTCTTCGATACCGCAGCCCGGCGCGATATGCACAACGCCGACGCCCTCTTCGGCGTCCACGGCTTCCCAGGCGACGATCTTGTGGGTAAAGCCCTGCTGCTTTTCGAATTCGGGGAAGCAGGTTTCATATTCGAGGCCGACAAGTTCGCTCCCCTTGAACATGCGCAGGACTTCCTCTTTGTCGTCTTCGAGGTATTTGATGGCGTTCTTCGCGAGGAAGAGCGTACTTTCGTCGCTCTTGACCTTGACTTCGACATAGTCGATTTCGGGGTTGACGGCGAGCGCGACGTTGCTCGACAGCGTCCACGGCGTGGTCGTCCAGACGAGGATCTTGCTGTTTTTGCCAACGATCGGAAGCTTGAAGAACACGGAGTTGTGGGTGATGTTTTTATACGAGCCGGTCATCTCGTGCTCAGACAGCGATGTGCCGCAGCGCGGGCACCAGGGCATCGGCTTATACTCGCGGCGGATCCAGCCGTTGTCGTCACACTTTTTGAGGAAGTGCCAGATACCGCCGATGTTCGTGTCGGTATTGGTAAAGTAGGAGTTGTCCCACTGCATCCACTGGCCAAGGCGTTTGCTCTGCTCCGTGATGATGCCGGAAAAATGCTTCACACGGTCCTTGCACTGCTGGGTGAACTTGTCCATCCCGTAGTTTTCAATATCCTTTTTCGTTTCAAAGCCGAGCTGTTTTTCCACTTCCACCTCGACCCACAGACCCTGGGAGTCAAAGCCGTTCTGGCAGCGGCAGTCGTAACCCTGCATCGACTTGTAGCGGATAAAGATATCCTTGAGCGAACGGCCCCAGGCGTGGTGGATACCCATCGGGTTGTTCGCGGTGATCGGGCCGTCGATAAAGCGGAACATCTCGTGTCCGGCGTTTTTCTCTTTGCGTTTTTCGAAGCACTGATTTTGTTCCCAAAAGTCGAGGATCTCGTGCTCCATGTTGATAAAGCGGTTGCTTTTTTCTGTTTCAGCCATTGGTCATTCCTCCGTTGCTGCCCGAAACGGGCATAACTAAAAACTATACCGATATATTATACTATACTATGCAAGCAATTGCAAGGACGAAACGCGGAAAACTTTAAGAGAAACGGCAAAAATTGTAAGAGATTGTTTACACTTTTTTCACCGATACCGCAAAAGCGCGGGTATAATAGAGACAACAAACTGGAAAGGGAGGATGCAAATGAAACGATGCAGCCGACTGACGGCGATGGCGCTGTCGCTGCTGATGCTGCTTGGCGTGACGTTTTTTGCCGGCGCTGTGCAGGATGACGCAAAGATGCCGTCCAGCGTGCAGGAATTCGCCGTGATGTGCGGAAAATAAAATGACTGTATTTTAAGATATGAGCTGCCGCAAGGCGGCTTTTTTTAGTGCACAGTGCACAGTGCGTAGTGACGTGCCGGACGCTGTGCGCTGCGGGAGGAAATGCGCCGCGAAAAAGACCGCAGCGGCGGTCATTGGCCGCCCGCCGGTCAGCAGTTGCACCTTGCCATTACGAATCAGTCGCCCGCGGGGCGACCACTACGGGCGCCTTGCCGTGAATGATCGGTCTATCGCGCGTTCAAACCTCACCCGTCAGTGCGCTTTGCGCACTGCCATTCTCGCCTGCCGGCTCGGTCGTTGCTTCTGCGCTTTGCGCAGAGGTCGCCACCGGCGCCTCTCCGCCTTCGGAGAGGGCAAGGAAGTTTTACTTTTTTGAAACCTTACAATATAATCCGAAGCGCCCTTGGCTTCCCCGCTGGCGGGGCGCGGGTCTCCGGTGGAGACCTCAAAAGGCGCAGCCTTTTGAAGCGCCGACCGAGGCGGGAGCCGAGACAGCTGTCACGCGCCAACCAACGCCGTGGTAAAAGCACAACATAATATGCGCGTGACTGAAGAGGTTTGAACGTGCGGTTGACAGACTGTGGGCGGCATGGTGCAGTTTTCCCCCCGCGCCTGTAGCGGCAGGTGTCGCCTTCCGTTCTCGGCTCCCGCCTCGGTCGTTGCTTCGCTTCGCGAGGTGTCCACTGGACACCCGCAACTCGGTCGTTGCTTCTCAGCCTGCGGCTGAGAGGTTGCCACCGGCAACCCACAACCCGCGGCCTGCTATACAGCCTTGCCGTTACGAATCAGTCACCGGAGCGGCGAACTCTGATAACGACCGCCATCCGACTGATAAAAAACCATTGACA
>CACWJV010000220.1 GCA_902761265.1 Oscillospiraceae bacterium
ATCCGTCATCACGGTGAGCGGCTGCCCGTCTTCCTCAATCAGCTCAAAGCCGTTTTCCGCCGCAAAAGACTGCATATACGCATAATTATTGCCGTAGGTGTTTGCCGCCGCGTTTTCATCGCCCGCAAGGAAGTAGGAGAACCCGCCGATATACTGCTGCGCCTCCTCTCCGTCCCCGGTTTTATCCGCAAACTGCTCCTTGGGCCAGAAGTAGATATATTTTCCGTTTACAGGGTCATCCTGAGAAAGATACGTCTTCAAACCCGGTTTCCCTTCTTTTTTGTATGGTGACGGGTCGGCATTGTGCGATAAGAAGTAGTCCTTTGTAAAGCCATCATCTGTATAAGCGAATTTTGACATAATGTTGTCGCGCCATTCGTGCTCAAGGTCCACCGCGTCCCCGCCGCTGAAAAGACAGACGGGCTCCGCGCCGCTGCCCTTGGGCAGGCGTTGATTTTCGACCGTTATTCTTGTGATCGGCGTGCCCGCCGCGTCGCTGTAGGTTGCAAACAGACTCATACCGTACGGCGTTGTTCCAGTATTGTCAAGGCCCGCCATACCGTAAGTGGCGCCGCCGTAAAGCACGGTCGGTCTGCCGCAGTTGCTCACACGGATATCGGTCAGCGCGTTTTTCTCCGCGCCCTCCTGATAGGCAAGGAAGGTATATCCGTTGCCGGGCGTCAGATTCGCGTCGATCACAACGGTGCCGCCCGACGTTCCTGTTTCCTCGCCCGTAAAGAAAACATAGAGCGGACTTCCCCTGTGCTCGTCAACCTCTACGTCATTGATGTTGACTGCCGTTGTTGTGTTGATCAGCGTCATCGGACGGTAGCCGTCGGGCGCGTTTGAATCGCTTCGCGTGATGATCGGCTCTTCGTCCTGTCTGACCTCGATCGGCTGACCGGCCGCAGGCGATTTTGAAGCATACACGGTGATCCATCGGTCATAAACGCTCTGGAAGGCGTTGACGTCCGCATAATCTGCGTTCAGGTTGTTAATATGGTAATCGTCGTCATCGTCGCCGAAAATATCCTTGCCCGCATTACTCGTAACGGCGTCATACCGCGCTTCGTATTCGGTATCGTCCTTTGTTCTTGCGTCAAATACGATATCGGGGATTTTTCCGTAGTCTATTTCCTCACGGGACTCAAAAAGACTGAGACCGCCGATCAGGGTGAAGATCATATAGATAATGCTGACCGCAAACGCAATGATACTCAGCGCCCATAACGCGCACATGACCGTTGCGGCAAGCCCGATCAGCGCGCCGCCGATCGCGGAAAACAGCCCCGCCGCGATATGCGTTGCGGCAATCGCAAACCAGTTGACGCCGATCGTTAAAAGGCTTGTGCCGAATGCGGCGGTGAGAATCATGGTTACGCCGCTGACCACCATGGTGCCGATATCGATATATTCCAGTATCTGCGGCAAATCGGCATTTTCCTTTTCGCCCGCCTTGCTTTTTGCTTCTTCGAGCGTCTTACCGGCCAGCTCCATTTCAATCTGCTTATTGGTTTTTGCGACCTTTTTTGAATAGATGCTCTTGTCGACGCCTGCCCAAAGGGACAATCTGCCGTCCTCACAGCCGCTGTCCTTCAGCTTTTTCATCGCGTCGTTGATTAAGCCTTTACGGTTTACGTCATAGCCTTCCACCTGAAACAGACCTTCGGCAATGGCGCTGATTCCGCCCTGACGCAGAACGGTACGCTGCGCGGGGGTAAACGCGGCGATGATCGGATACACGACTGAAGGATGGTCCTCAAGCGTTTCGTCCGCTGCCAGGTCAAGAATGTAATCGCCGAGCGTCATCGTTTCGCTGTATTGTTCGGCGCCGCTGTTTTCGGGGTCAAGAAGGTCGGCGTTCGTTTCCACCTTCTCCCCCTTTTTCTGATAGGCGATATTGTCAAGCAGCTCTTTGTTTTTCAGCGCTTCGCAATATTCGGGGAAAAAGCAGTCGGTTCCCGCTTCTGCAAAGCGTTCTCCGGCATTTTCTTCGGTCAGCCCCTCAAGCTCTTGATAGCCGAGCGTTTCGCCGTATTGATCATACAGCTTTTTTGCTTCGGCATAGGTACTTGCAAAAGCCTTGATCTCCTTAATAAATTCCTTTGCCGAGTCCTGATACTTTGCGTCGTAATAATTCTTCACGCCGGAATTGGACGTTTTATAGACAAAAGCAAGCTCGCTTGCTTTTGCGCGGTCCACCCAGGTTTTATGATCCGCCGAATAATCGGAAACGGCCAGACAAAGCAGCCGGCTGATCTTACTGAGCACCATCGCGTTGCCGCGCTGCAGGAATTTTTCAAAGAAGGTCGCGTCCGCCTGGTTCAGCAGGTAATTCCCCAAAAGATTGTCCTCGGCGCCGTGCGGTTTGTCCTCATCCACATAGATGAGATTGAGGGAGTCGCAAGCCAACAGCGCATTCGGGCTGCCGCTGTTAAACTTTTCCCTGAAATCGTTGACGAGGATCATAAACTGATTCGCTTCGTTTGAGAATTCCTTGACGTGCTCGTCAAGATACTGCGCATAATCCATTTCCTGCCAATGAGAATTTCTCATATCCAGCAGCGTAAGGTCTGTGATCGCGTCGTCGGGATCCTCCGTGGTTTTATAGCCAAGATAAACGCCCATAGCGGAAGAGCCGCTGTCCATAGAAGGAGCGCCTTCGTTGAGATTTGCGTTACAGAAGATAAAGCCTGCCTTTTCACAGGCTTTTTTCGCCTGGTCGGCGTTTCTGCCGTAGAATACTTTCACTTCGCTCATATAGAGCCTGCCGTCTTCGACATCCTGCTTTACCAGCGCCGCGGCTGCCGTCCACGGCTGGCCGCTGATCAACATACACGTTGCAAGCAGCAGCGCAAAAACGCGTAAAAAAAGTTTATTCCGTCTCATTGTGCTCCTCCTTTCTCTGCTTTTTCTTAACATACACAGCGCCTGCGATTGCGATCATGATGACCGCAATACCAACGACCATCGCCGTTTTTCCTTGATGGAAGGTCGAGGCACGCAGCTCGGTGTTCAGATCCGCCGTATCGATAAGTTCGAGATGTCCGTAATCGGGAACAAAGTAATTCACCATCTGATAATCGCTGGTAAGACCGTTTCCGATTTTCACGTCGCCGCTGCTCTCGCTGCGCAGATGAATTTCCGAACCGGGGAACAGACCGTGGTCGTAAATGAAAGCGCCGCTTTCAAGAACGAGGTTATCCATGGTGCCCGTTCCGTCGTTATTCTTGATCATTACCTTACCGTAAACATCCACAGAACCGGCGCTGTCGATATACAAGCCCCCGCCCGTTCCGCCTGAGGTGTTGGAGGTTACCGTACAGTCCTCAAGGTATAGATAGTTGTTGTCAAGATAGATCGCGCCGCCGTTGTCGTCGGCTCTGTTTTTCACAAAATCACAGCCGATAAACCAGGTTCCGTCATCTGTATTGCTGTAAAACGCGCCGCCGTTATCTTCGGAATAATTAGACGCAAAGCGAACGTTTTCCATATAGACCTTGCCTTCGTCCTGATAGAAGCCGCCGCCGTCGTCCTCTTCGGCGCGGCAGGATTGAATGCTGCCGCCGATCCAATTGGTTTCGCCAAGGTCCTGATAAACGCCCGCGCCGAGGTTTTCATTCGTTTTGCAGGCGATCACATGAACGTTTTCACAGTTCAGGGCGTTGCCGCTGTCTTCCATATAGATACCGCCGCCGTAGTCAAGCGCACGGCAATATCGGATTGTACAGTTTTTCAGGTTCGCCTTCGCGTTACCGCTCATATAGATGGCGCCGCCCTCATTCTGCGTAAAGCGCGCTTTATCCGTCCAGCAGTTTGAAATCAGCGTTCCGTTAAGATTGACAA
>CACWJV010000221.1 GCA_902761265.1 Oscillospiraceae bacterium
TTGACAAAGAAAGCGACACGATCGACGCTTCGCCGTCTGTGGCGTTGGCAAAGGAAGGCTTTTCCAAAGGCGTCTACCATGTCTTCCCGACGCTGCCCGGCGCACACATGGTGCTGCTCGGCAATGTGTTTTCTACCACCGACAAGGGCATGGCGTATCTGTATGAGCTGATGCGGATGATCAACGCACTATAAAGGGCTAAGGGCCAAGGGATTCTGACTTTTCGTATCTGCCGGAAAATCTTCCCGTTTCATCAAAATCAAAAAGAAAGAACGAAGCAAATCGGTTTGGCTGCTTCGTTCTTTTTGTTTCCCTCGGCCTTAACACTGCCCAAGGCGGTGTTACATGGCAAAATGCTCAACGTCGATATATGTGTAGTCGATGCCCTCTTCCTGATAGGTGCTGATGGTGCCGACCATGGAAATGCTGGTGTAGGGCTCGATCTTTTCCGGCACCTCGTCGCCGTAAAACTCTATGCCCCAGGCCGCGCAGCAGGCGGTTTCGTCATAGCCGAGCACATAGTTGTAATACTTGTCGGTCGCTTCGTAATAGGTCTGCTCATACGTGCCGGTGACGCGGATGGTTTTGCCGAGATACGACGCCGGATCCTGCATGATCGCGGTCATCTGCGCCGTGACCATATTATTGTTGAGCCCTTCGATGTCGATGTCCACGTCGTAGTCCGCAAGCTTGGCCGCGGCGGCGCGTTCGGCTTCGGCGTTTTCGCTCACGGGCAGCGAGGACGTTGTTGCATCCGCGCTGTTGTCCGGTGTGGTGAGGGGCGTGCCGGTGTCGGTGGTGTCGTTGACGGCGTCCACGTTATCGGTCTGCGCCGCCGGGTCGGGGTTGCCGCCGCAGGCGCAAAGCGCAAAGACGAGAACGGCCGCCAAAAGAAATGCTGTCAGCTTTTTCATGCTTTTCTGCCTCCTTTGCAAAGGTCGATAATTACACAAACAAGGAATACCGCGAGGTCAGCCGCCACGATGGTAGAGCCGACCGGTGTGCCGTAAAGAATTGAGATGAGAATCCCCGCCAGCGCGCAGCACACGGAGATGACCGCCGCGCTGATGATGACGCCGCGGAAGCTTTTAAACAGCCGCATGGCGCACAGCGCCGGGAACACGATCAGCGCCGAAATCAGCAGCGCGCCCACAAGGTTCATCGACAGCACGATGACCACGGCTGTGATGACCGCCAGCAGCAGGTTGTACAGCGACGACTGCGTGCCGGTTGCGCGGGCAAACGATTCGTCAAAGGTGACGGCGAAGATCTTGTTGTAGAAAAAGACGAATACAAAAATCACGATGGCCGCGAGCACGGCGCACAGCACCACGTCGCTTTTTTTCAGCGTCAGAATCGACGTAGAGCCGAAGAGAATCGAGCACACGTCGCCGCTCAGATTTGCGCTGCCGGATTTAAAGATATTCAACAGCAGATAGCCCATCGCAAGCGAGGACACCGACAGCATCGCCACCGCGGCGTCGCCCTTGAGTTTGCCGCCGCCGCGCAAAAGCAAAACAGCGGAGAGAATTGTGACCGGGAGCGTGAGATAGATCGGCGCGATGGAAAACAGCATGGCCACCGTCATAGCGCCGAACGCCATGTGTGACAGTCCGTCGCCGATCATGGAATAGCGTTTGAGCACCAGTGTGACGCCCAGCAGCGCCGCACACAGCGCCACAAGCACGCCGACAATCAGCGCGAATTTGACGAAATCATAGGCGAAGTACATCTGCAGTTTTTCAAGCATGGTCTTCACCCGCCTTTCCCAAAAACAGTTTGCCGAGCTCGGACTGCCGGTATTCTTCAACGGTGCCGAAGAAATTGCTGTCGCCGCTGACCTGCAAAATATGCGTCGCATACTGCAGCGCCGCGCCGATGTCGTGCGAGACCATGATGACTGTGATGCCGTTTTCGCGGTTGATGCGCTGAATGAGCGCATACAAATCTGCCGTCACGATCGGGTCAAGACCGGCCACCGGCTCGTCGAGCACGATCAGCTTTTTCGTGGCGCACAAGGCCCGTGCGAGCAGCACCCGCTGCTGCTGGCCGCCGGACAGCGCGCGGTAGGAGCGCTTTTTCAAATCACGGATATCCAGCCGTGCGATCCATTCTTCGGCGGTTTGCTTTTGCGCTTTGCTGTAAAAGGGATTGAGTCCCGACCGGTTGAGACAGCCGGAGAGCACCACTTCCCATACCGTGGCCGGGAAATCGCGCTGCACCTGCGTTTGTTGGGGCAGATAGCCGATCTCGTTGCGTGCGATGGCGTCGGAAAAGACGATCGAACCTTCGATCGGCGCACGCAGATTCAAAAGCGTTTTCATCAGTGTGCTTTTGCCGGCGCCGTTTTCACCCACAATGCAAAGGTAGTCGCCCTCGTTCAATGTGAGCGACAGGTGCGACGCGACAGGTTTGCCCTCATAGCCGACGCTGACGTCGGTGAGCCTGACCAGTTCCATCAGTTGAGCACCTCGCTTAAAACGGAAAGATTGTCTTCCATAATCGTCAGATAGCTTGCGCCGGCGGCGATATCGTCGGGACTGACCGACTGGCAGGAGTTGAGTGTGCGAATTTCGGCGCCGCTCTGGCGGCTGACCGTTTCGGCTACAGACCCGTCGGAGCCGTCGATCATCAGCACAAACGGGAGATTCTGCTGCTTGACCGTGTCGACCAGGAACGTCATCGTTTCAAAGCTCGCTTCGGTTTCGGCCGAACAGCCGGAAAACGCGGCGTAGCAGGTGAGATCGTAATCGTCCGCGAGATAGCGGAAGGGGAAGCGGTCAGCAAACAGCAGCGTTTTGCGCGCGGCTTTGCCGATCGTATCGCTGTACTTTGTTTCCAACGTCTGCAATTGTGCGAGATAGGCGCTGCTGTTTGCTTGATACAGCGCGGTGTTGCCGCTGTCAAGCTCACACAGCGCGTCGGTGAGCGCGGGGATGATCTTGATAACGTTTTTGAGCGACGTCCAAACGTGCTCGTCATATTCGGGGCCCTCTTCTTCGTGCTCCTCTTCTTCCTCCTCCATGCCGGGCAGTGTTTCCTCCTCCACGGCGTCCACAAGGTTCAAAAGGGAAACGACCTTCAGCTTATTGTTAGCGGCGGACGAGAGCACATCTTCGGCCCAATCGTCCGATTCGCCGCCGATATTGATAAACAGATCGGCTTTGGAAATTGTCATGATGTCGTCGGCGGTCGGCGTGTAGCTGTGCAAATCCGTCTTGGAATCGAGCAGCAGCGTTAGGTTGACCGCGTCACCGGCGATGGTTTTGATAAAATCATATTGCGGGAAAACAGAACATACCACGTTCAGCTTGCCGCTGTCGTCCGCCGGCGTGTCG
>CACWJV010000222.1 GCA_902761265.1 Oscillospiraceae bacterium
CGGCTTGCCGTCCTCCTCAAAGCTGCCGGTAAACGTGTTGAACCGCACATTGCCGAAGGCCCCTGCCGTCCGCAAAATCAGATGGAAGTTGCGGATCGTCTTTTTGAGCGTGCCGTCCTTGTTGCGGTCGGGCGCGTCCTCCTGCAGCCCGCCGAACGCCTCCGGCTGGTAGTACGCCGCAGCGCCGGTGGCACAGCCGTGCACCGCAACCTGGAAAAACAGATCGCCCAAAAGCTGCAGCCGCAGATCGCGGTCTTCAATTTTGATCGCCCGCGCCACCATCTCGCCCATAAACTGCACGGCGTCCTCCTGTTCGCGGATAACGGCTATTTCGTCCGGCTGCTTCTCGTTGTAGGCAGCCATGTGAATGATGTTGTTTGCCATGCGCAAACCTCCTGTGTTTTTGTGAAGGAAAAAAGTCCTCCCATAATAAGGCCCGAGAAGCCGTTTTTGTGCGCAAAACGCGCAACAAAATTGACAAATTCACAGAATGTTTACATTTAGAGAAGCTAAGAGAGGAAAAAGGGACAGGAAGGAACAAGGGACCAGCGACCAGCGACCAGTAGCGCCGCCGTTTCGGCGGCTATGCAACCTTACCGTTTGCACCCAGTCGGCCTCGGGCCGACCGCTACAGATTATCCCTTGCCCTCTCCGAAGGCGGAGAGGGTGGCATCGCGCCGCAGGCGCGATGACGGGTGAGGTTTGAACCCAGCCGCAACGCACCATTGACGGCAAAACACATCCTTCCCCGCCGTGCCCAGTCGCGCGACCCCTTCCGTCAGTGCGCTTTGGCGCACTGACACCTTCCCCATAGGGGACGGCTATTATGGTGGCTGCCTGCGGCAGCATTTGATTCGACGCTACGAGTCGCTGGTCGCTGGTCCCTTGTTCCTAAATTTCTCTTTACAAATCAGAAAAATTATTGTATAATCAAACTACCAAACTATGCATTTCCAAAACGGAGGTACTTACCATGAAAAAGACTGCAAAAATCACCGCGCTCGTGCTGGCGCTTGTCATGATCGTCTCGCTCTTTGCCGCCTGCGGCAAGCCGGATCCGAAGAAAGCGCTTGTCGGTTCGTGGCGTGATTCCGCCGGGATCCTTGGCTTCGATTTCAACGAGGACGGCACCGGCAACATCGTTGCCGCCGATTTCACCCTGCCCATCATCAACATCTCGCTCAAAGGCACCTATGAGATGACCTACACGGTTGAAACCGACGAAAACGACGTGACAACTTTGCATATCTCGTTTACCTTCGCCGTGCCGGTCAACCTTGATTTCACCATCACAGTCGACGGCGATATCCTCAGATTGTCGCATGAATCCGGTTTGAATTACACGATGACCCGTGTCGTCGAATCCGACACTGCGCCCGCGACCGACAACGCGAGCGAACCGGTTTCCGAATAATGCAACGCGCTGCGTGAAACAGCAGCCGGTTTCCAAAAAGAAGGAGGCTTTTTCCAAATGAAGAAAAGCACAAAGATCCTCATCGGTGCGGTCGCGGCCACTTTCGTTGTGTGCATTCTGATCGTCGTCATCGCGTCCCGCAATAAAAAGCCGGAAACCCCCGATACAACGCTGACCGAGCCGACCGGCACAACCTATTTTGACCTCGAAACGTCCACGACCCAGCCGACGATTACAAACCCCGCCCTCTCCGACACCGACAGTGCGCCGGCCGATCTCGCGCTGGCGATCCTCGGCAAATGGATGGATTCCGCCAATATGAGCGGCTACGAGTTTTTCAACGACGGCACCTGCGCGGTCACCTATGTCAATCTGACGATCCCGTTTATCAATTTGCCGATCAACGGCACCGCAAACGGCACCTACACGCTCAGCGGCAGCGAGCTGACGATGAAGTATTCGATCTATACAAAAACGATTACCAAACGCTTTTTTGCGTCCGTCAACGGCACGGAGCTGAGCCTCAAAGATCTGGAGGACGGCGAAGTGAGCACCTACCGCCACGCCGCCGCCAACGCCGAGTTTTCCACCGTCCCGGCCAAGGCCGACGACGATCTGACCGGCACCTGGGTCAACGGCGACGCGAGCGTGCGCTATATCTTTAACGAAGACGCAACGGTCGCGATCACCTTTGTCGGCTACA
This sequence comes from Oscillospiraceae bacterium, assembly GCA_902761265.1. Taxonomy (GTDB): domain Bacteria; phylum Bacillota; class Clostridia; order Oscillospirales; family Acutalibacteraceae; genus UBA6857. The sequence continues at coordinate 2,118 of CACWJV010000222.1, forward strand.
AGGACAAGAGCATCTCCCGCAAGGAACTCAGCGGCTCGTATAACGGTCTGTATATGACGCAGGGCAACTTCGTCACGATCCAGTTTATGCTGGACGGCGAAAAAGTCACGCTGGAATACACGTTCTCGGTCTCGCGCAATTCGCTGTCGCTGACCGACAAGAACAACGAAACGACCCTCTTTGTCCGCGCCGGCACGGGCAGCCAGTCCTACGCCACCGCCGACGATCTGCTGGGCAAATGGCAGGATTCCACCGGCACCAACGGCTTTACGTTTAAAGAGGGCGGCATCGTCGATCTGACGCTCGTCAACTTCACCGTGCCTGTGATCAATATGCCCATCAACGGCACCTACAGCGGCACCTACAGCGTAGACGGCGACAAGCTCACCATCCGCTACTCCGTGTTCGGCAAAGCCGTCACGGACGAATATACGTTCTCGGTCGAGAACAATTCGCTCGTTCTGACCAACGTCGAAAACGGCAAGATTTCGACGTATATGCGGTGAGCGCGCGGCGCGCGGCGCGCAGTGCATAGTGCACAGTGCATAGTGCATAGTGACGCGCCGGACAATTGTGCATCTTGGCAATAGAAAACCCGCGCAAAGCAAGAATTGCAGCGTCGGCGAGTCGCCGACAGCGGGTGAGGCTTGAACGTCCGGCTTACCGATTGGGACCTGTGAAAATCGAAATCCTCGATTCAGTGCCACTGTGCACTATGCACTATGCACTATGCACTCTGCACGCATCCCTCGGCCCTAGTCCCTTAATCCCTTAATCCCTAAACAAAGGTGATTCCCATGGATAACAGACAAAAAGTTCTCGACACACTCGACAGCCTCGGCATCGCCTACAGCGTGATCGACCATCCCCCGGTACATACCATCGAGGATATGGACGCGCTCGGCGTGTTTACAAAGGGCGAAGTTTGCAAAAACCTCTTTTTGCGCAATGCCAACGGCAAAACGCATTATGTGGTGTCGATGATGAAAGACAAGCATCCCGATATCCAAAACGGGATCCGCGCCCAGCTCGGCTGCAGCCGGCTTTCGTTCGGCTCGGATGAACGGCTGCAAAAACAGCTCGGTCTTTTGCCCGGCGCGGTGTCTCCGTTTGGTGTGGTCAACGACGACGACCACGACGTTGTGGTCGTTCTGGACAAAGATTTCAAAACCCACGACGGACTGCTCGGCTTCCACCCGAATGTGAACACCTCGAATGTGAACACCTCGTTCGTTTGGCTGACGTTCGACGGTCTGATGCAGTTTCTCAAAGCGATGGGAAACGACGTGTATTTTATTGAAATGTAAGGGACAAGCGATCAGCGACCAGCGACAAGGGATCAGCGACAAGCGACCAGGGATCAGTGGTTTTGATTCAATCCTTGCCTAGTCCCAAGTCCCTATTCGCTAGTCCCTAGTCCCTAATCGCTAGTCCCTTGTCCCTATTGAAAGGAGAAAATACCAATGATCAAACACATTGTCATGTGGCAATTCAAGGAATATGCCCAGGGAAAAACCAAACAGGAAAACCTCGAATGGGCAAAGGCGCAGCTCGAAGCGCTGCCCAAGGTGATCCCCTGCCTCAAAAAGATGGAGGTGCATCTCAACTGCAACGACAAGCCCGGGATGTATGACGCCGTTTTGGAAAGCGAATTCAACTCGCTCGACGATCTGTTTACCTACCGCAAGCATCCGGATCACAAGATGATCTCCGAGTATATTGCGCTGTGCCGCTGCGGACGGGCAAGCGTGGACTATGAAATCTGATTTTCCGGGAAATCAGATTTCATAATTCGG
>CACWJV010000223.1 GCA_902761265.1 Oscillospiraceae bacterium
CCGCCGCACAGAGCGCCGACGGCGTCTATCTGTTCGCGACAAAGACCTGCCCGAACTGCAAGATGGCCGAAAGCTTCCTCAACAAAGCCGGCGTGCCGTTTGAAAAGATCTATGCCGAAGACAACGAGGCGTTTGCCAAAGAGCACGGCGTAAAAATGGCGCCGACGCTGATCGTTGCAAAGGACGGCAACATCGAAAAGATCACCAACGTGTCGAACATCCGCAAATACATCGACACCATCGCGTAACCAAAAAGGGCGGGCAACCGCCCTTTTTTAATTCGGAATTCGGAATTCGGAATTGCGGTCGCGGGTCCACTGTGCGGCTGCCGAAAACAATCTGCCGCGGCATAAACGATTCGCTGCCGGGAGCGGGTAATTTGTATCCGCTGTACGTTTTTTTGAGTTTGAAACAAATCATCCGCCAACGAACCGATTTGCAATCTTTGACGGCAAAGGCACAGCTTTCCCTTTACGCTTTTGACGCATCGCCGCAGGCGGCGTCCCACAATTCCGCATTCCGAATTCCGAATTGTAAAAACCAGTATAGAAAGAGGACACAACTTATGACTTACGATATCATCATCATCGGCGCAGGCCCGGCGGGTCTGACGGCGGCGATCTATGCGCGGCGCGCGGAAAAAAGTGTGCTCGTGCTTGAAAAAGAGACCTTCGGCGGCCAGATCACCCATTCCCCGAAGGTGGAAAACTATCCCGGTTTCATCCAGATGAGCGGCAACGAGTTTGCCGAAAAGCTGATTGAACAGGCGCTGAATCTCGAAGCAGAGATTGAAATGGACGCCGCGATCGCGATTGAGGATCACGGCGATTACAAGACCGTCGTCTGCGAAAACGGCAGCTTCAACGGTCGGACGGTGATCCTTGCCGCCGGCAGTAAGCACCGGCAGCTCGGCGTGGCGCGCGAAAACGACTTTGTGGGCGCGGGCGTGAGCTACTGCGCGGTGTGCGACGGTGCGTTTTACCGCGGCAAAAATGTGGCTGTCATCGGCGGCGGCAACACGGCGCTGCAGGAGGCGGTCATGCTTTCCGATATCTGCAGCCGGGTGACGCTGGTGCAAAACCTCGCGTTCTTTACGGGTGAACAAAAGCTACTGGATCTGCTCAAAACGAAGGACAACGTCGCGTTTATCACGTCCAGCGTGGTCGCGTCGCTCGAGGGCGAAAGCGAGCTGACCGGCATCACGATCCGCAACACCGAGACGAACGAAACGAAGACGCTGCCGTTTGACGGTATCTTCGTCGCCATCGGGCAGGTGCCGGAAAACGAGCCGTTCAAAGACGTTGTGCCGCTCAACGACTACGGCTACGTCGTCAGCGACGAGGGCTGCACGGTGGGCAACGGCATCTTTGTTGCCGGCGACTGCCGCACCAAGCAGGTGCGCCAGATTGCAACCGCCATCAGCGACGGCGCCGTCGCGGCTGTGGCTGCGTGCCGCTATCTTGATTAAGTCAACAGTTGACAGTCAACAGTCAACAGCATTTGGGCGGCCGAATCAAATGCTGCCGCAGGCAGCCACCACAGATGCCTTCCCCAGCGCACGCAGTGCGCGTTGGGGAAGGGCGCGGGCCTCCGGTGGAGACCTCTGCCGCAGGCAGAAGCGCCGACCGAACCGGCAGGCGAGAAGGCATCGTGTCGCAGACACGATGCCGGAAGGGGTGGCCGCCTGTTTTTTTGTATATGAGAACACCGCCGGCAACATACGGACACCCGAATCCGAAAAAGTTTGTCACCGCATTTACAAAACAGATATACCGGTGGGCTGATTTGCAACATTGCAACACCTTTGCAACCGTTTTGCAACGGCAAAAACGCCCTGTTTTAGGGCTTCGTTGGCATTTTTGTTGCAGAATTGCAAGAATTGCAAGTTTTTCAAGTTCAATTCTATAGAAACATAAAAGTTTATACTAAACTGAAAAATCCTGCAATTTCTGCAATTTTGCAACCTTTTGCCGCCCCTACTGTGCACTACGCACTATGCACTCAAAAAAGCCGCCAGACGGCGGCTTTTGCTAAAGACTAACGACTGTCGACTGTCGACTTATTCGTTCAAATACTTGATTGCGGCGGTGGCTGCAACGGCGCCGTCCGACGCGGCGGTGATGAGCTGGCGGACGTCCTTCACACGGTTGTCGCCGGCCACAAAAATGCCGGGCACTTTGGTCAGGCAGTCTTCGCCCGCAATGGCGTAGCCGCTTTCGTCCAGGTCGATGAGCTGGGCAAAGTTCTGGTTTTCCGGCACCTGCCCCACAGCGACGAACAGACCCGCCACGTCGAGCACTTTGGTTTCACCCGTCAGCTTGTCGGTCACTTCCACGCCCTGCAGCCGCTGCTCATAGACGAGCTTTGTCACATTGGCGTTGAGCACCAGCTCCACGTTTTCGCGTTCTTTGAGCTTGCTGACCAGCGCGGCGTCAGCACGAAATGCGTCGCGGCGGTGGATCAGATAGACCTTTTCAGCCAAATCGGCAAGATAGAGCGCATCCTCGACGGCTGTGTTGCCGCCGCCGGCAACCGCCACAACCTTTTTGCGGAAGAAGTTGCCGTCGCATGTGGCGCAGTAGGAGACGCCGCGGCCGATCAGCTTGTCCTCACCCTCCACACCGAGCTTGCGGTTTTCCGCGCCCGTGGCAACGATGACGGTCTTCGCTTCATAGGTATTCTTCGGCGTGACCACCGTTTTCACATCGCCGTCGCGTACTTCGGTCACCTTTTCAAATTTTACCTCGGCGCCGAGATCCTTCGCCTGGTTATACAGCGTTGTGGCAAAATCGAAGCCCGAAATGCCCGGCGCCACCGGATAGTTGGCGATGTCCGGCGTGTTGATGATCTGGCCGCCGTAGGTCTTGGCCTCCAGCACCAGCGTGCGCTTTTCCGCGCGGCAGGCATAGATTGCCGCCGTCAGTCCCGCAGGCCCCGCGCCGATGATTAAAATGTCATACATAACAAAACCCTCCCGTGTTATATTGTTATCAATTTAATTTTACAACTTATTTTGCGGTTTGTCAAGACCTGTCCGTCTTTTTTTCCGCTGTTTGCCGCTGACGACAATGCACAAATTACCGCGCCTTTTTTCTGTTCTTTGGCGCATTGACAACGCTATGGGCGAAGTTGTAAAATGTTAGTGTATGGCAAATTTCTATTGAAAAGGAGAAAGCATCATGATCTATCAAAGCAAAGACAACGTCTTCCATCTGCAGACCAGAGACACCAGCTACATCTTCCGTGCGCTGCCCTCCGGCCAGCTTGAGAGCCTGTATTACGGCAAAAAGATCCGCAATGTGGACGACTTCAC
>CACWJV010000224.1 GCA_902761265.1 Oscillospiraceae bacterium
TTCTTCGCCGTCGGTTTCGTCCTTGCTTTTGTCAAACAGGCCGAGCAGACCGTTTTCGCTGATCTTTAATATCTGGTTGTCGTTTTCGTCATAGATCGGCTCACCGTCGCCGGCGATGAACACGATAGGGATTTTGCTGCCGACGCGGGCGGGCGTGATCGCCGCGGCGGACGCCGGCGCCGCCACCAAAAACAGCAGCGACAGGCAAAGCAGGATGGAAAGCAGTTTTTTCATAATGGTTCTCCTCTTTTTTGTTTTTTTGGGGGTCCTCTCGCTTTCGTTATAGCGGACAATCATGGTTTCTGCGTCCGTTTGGCATGAACAATTTGTAAATTTTTATTTTTGTTTCTTAGAAAACATTATCCGTAGTTGTATGTTTCAAAAAAGAAAAAACGAACCGCAATAAGCGATTCGTTCTTCGCGAAACCAAAGGTCGGCTCCCTTCGGGCGACAATCGTTTCGATCGGTCCGTCGGCACAGGAACCTGCGCTTACCGATACAGCGGCCCATAGGCGGCACAGGCGCGGTAATCGGCGGATTCCGCGTCCTCGGTGCCGAATCCGGACCACGCGTGCGGGCGGAAGATGCGGCCCGGTTCCACGTTATGCATATTCACCGGGATGCGCAGCATGGACGCGAGTGTGATCAGGTCGGCGCCCACATGGCCATAGACCGTCACGCCGTGGTTGGCGCCCCAGTTGGCCATCACGCTGTAAACGTCCTTGAACGCGCCGTCTCCGGTCAGCTTCGGCACAAACCAGGTGGTCGGCCAGGTGGGGTCGGTCCGCTTGTCGATCACGGTGTGGATCTCGTCCGGCAGATCGGCGGTATAGCCTTCGGCGAGCTGCAAAACAGGGCCGACGCCGTCCACCACGTTGACGCGCAGCATGGTCACGGGCATTTCGGCGCGGCAGCGGAAATGGCTTGAAAAGCCGCCGCCGCGGAAATATTCATAGTTGGCGCGGCACCAGTCGGTCGCTTTGAGACAGGCGTTGATGTCGGCGTCGGTCATCTCCCAGAAACGCTTCATACAGCCTTCGCCGGCGGCGTTTTTGCTTGCGCCGCTGCCGTCCAGCGCCGTTGCGCCGGAATTGATCAGATGGATAAAACCGCCCGCGGCAACGCCCGTCGGCTTCACGCCGGTCACGCGCGCGCACGCCTCGGGGCTCCAGTAGGTGCGCACGTCATGGAAACACGGCGCCGAACCGGACACAAGTGTGCCGAGCATCATCGCCACGCCGTTGAGCGTGTCGTTTTCGGTGGCAAAGGGCGTGGGCTGCTTTTTACCGTTCCAATCGAACGTGCTTGCCATGATCGCTTCGGTAAAGTCGGCGTTCGGCAGCCAGTCGGTCCATTGCCGCTGGCCCTGAAAGCCGCCGGCCACTGCATTTTTGCCCAGCGCTTCCTCGTGCCAGCCGAGTTCGTCCAGCTTCGGGTTGCCAAAGAGGATGTCGCGCATGACGATGGTCATTTTCGCAATGAATTCCCAGTCCTTGTCGGGCGGCACAACCTTCGACTTGCGGATGATGGCGGGCAGATCCTTGCCGGCGTTGCAGTCAAACCCCTCTTTGCAGTTCTCTTTGATCCACGCCAGCGCCTTTTCATATTCGTCGGGATCATAGATCTCCAGCGTGATGCGGCGCACGATCTCGGTCATATCGACCCATTCGGCGCGGATACCGAAATATTTCTGAAACAGATCGGCGTTGCAATAGCTGCCGGCGATACCCATCGCCACACCGCCGAAGTTGACATAGGCCTTGTTTTTCATCCAGCCCACACTCACACTGCAGCGGGCAAAGCGCAGAATCTTTTCGGCCACGTCGTCGGGGATCTCGGTGTCGGTCATATCCTTGACGTCCCTGCCGTAGATGGAAAATGCGGGCAGCCCCTTTTGGGCATAGGCAGCCATCACGGCGGCAAGATAGACGGCGCCCGGGCGTTCCGTGCCGTTAAAGCCCCAAACGGCCTTGATCGTCTGCGGATCCATGTCGAAGGTTTCGGAGCCGTAGCACCAGCAGGGCGTAACGGAAAGCGTTGCCACCACGTTTTCACCGGCAAACTGTTCGGCGCATTTCGCTGCCTCAGCGCCGCCGCCGATGGTGGTGTCCGAAAGGACGCACTGCACGGGGGTGCCGTCGGGATAGCGCAGGCTGCCCTCGATGAGCGCCTTGGCTGCTTTGGCCATGCCCATGGTCTGATCTTCCAGGCTTTCTCTGACGCCGCCCCAGCGGCCGTCGATAACGGGTCGGATGCCGATCTTCGGATATAACATGATGATACCTCCTGTATTTGTAAAACTGATAGGGGTATGCTTTTTCTTTATTATAGCATGTTTCGAAGCAAAAGCAAGAGCGCAACACAACAAAAAGCGGCCCCGCGGGGAAGCGGAGCCGTCCTTGCTGATTCTTATCTGTTGAACAAAAAGAACAGAATGCTGACAAAGAATGACCCGATCACGTCCGCGATGCCGTCGAAGAATGATTTGATTTCGTTCATGAGAATGCCTCCTTCATATGGGGTAATTGTATGATAGCACAAGCTGCCGCACGATACAAGTCCGTATCAGACAAAGGGTGTAAAGCCGGATCAGCTTTGCATCTGCCCGTAATAGTCGATCTTGCCGCCGTCACCGAGCACAGCCAGCACGCCGTTTTCCCTGCCGGTGCTGTAAAACGCCGGGCTGCAGATCCGTTCGATCCGCGCGAGCGTCGTGCGATCCATGCTTTCGAACCGGTTGGTAATCACGCAGGTTGTCGGCGACAGGGTGCGGATAAACTTCGCGCTGCTCGAGCCGCCGTAACTGTGGTGGCCGACTTTTAAAAGATCGACCTTGCCGATCTGCGGCGCAAGACGGCTTTCATCGCCGCTGTAGTTGTCCAGGTCGGCGGCGAGGAACACGCGTGTGCCGTTCTTTTCCACCAGCAGACACAGCGACTGGTCGTTTTCGCCGACCTTCTTTTTGCTGACCGGGTCGGTTGTGTTCACCATCGTCAGCGTCAGGTTGCCGAACCGGAACGGCTGATCGTCCGGTGTGGAAACGATCGGCACATTTTTCGCCTGCAGCGCTTCCACCATCTGGTCATAGACCTCCTGGTTGTCCCATTCCGCAATCTCGTTTTCGCGAATTTTCGACGCGTCATACACTTTCAGATAAGCCTTGTCCACCGTCACGTCCGGGTCGGCGATGATGGTGTCGAAGCCGCCCAGATGGTCGGAGTGGCTGTGAGTGCCGTGCACAAAATCGAGATGCACGTTTCCGTTTTGATCTGCCGCCTGCGCTTTCAGATAGGCGAGCACCTCCTGC
>CACWJV010000225.1 GCA_902761265.1 Oscillospiraceae bacterium
CTGCGGCAAGCCGATGAGCTGCTGCGAAGTGAAGATCCACGATCCGGACGAAGAAGGCGTTGGCGAAATCTGGGTCAAGGGCGACAACGTGATGGTCGGTTATTACGACGATCCCGAAGCGACGGCCGCCGTGTTTGAAGACGGCTGGTACAAGACCGGCGACTTCGGCCGCTTTGACGACGAGGGCTATCTGTTCTATGTCGGCCGCAAAAAGAACCTGATCGTGCTGTCCAACGGCAAGAACGTCTCTCCCGAAGAGATCGAAGACAAGATCATGATCACGATCCCCTACGTCAAGGAGGTTGTGGTTTCCGACGAAGACAACTTCATCACCGCGGAGTTCTATCTGGACGAAGAGGCCTGCCCCGACGCAAAGGAACGCATCAAGCAGGACGTGACCGAGCTCAACCGCAATCTGCCGGTCTATAAGCGTATCCTCAAGGTCAAGACCCGCGACACGGAATTCCCGAAGACCACCACGCTCAAAATCAAGCGTGTATATAAAGATTAAGTCGACAGTCAAACAGTCGTCAGTCAATAGCAAAGCCGCCCGGTTGGGCGGCTTTTTTGCTGTGAGCTGTGAGCGGAAACGGTTTGTACGGTAGCGGTCGCCCCGCGGGCGACTGCATTGATTGCGCTTACAATCCAAGCAACTGCTTTTTCTTTGCGTCGAATTCTTCCTGCGTGATAATGCCGGCATCGAGAAGATCTTTATACTTTTTGATTTCTTCTGTTCCATTGGCTGTTCCATGAAACACGCAGGAGATGCTGAAGCATTTTCCGTGCTGTTTTGATTGCGCAGTTATTGGATCGTCACATTGCCGCTGGATGTGGCAACTTCGATGCGCATTGTGCCGCCACCAACGCTATAATCGGCGCGATCCTCGGCGTCGCGCTTGTCGATGCGGTCATGCAGTTCACCGGAAGACCCCGCGAACACAACGCGGTAGTCGGTTTTATTTTCCATTGTCAGACGGATGTCGCCGCTGGATGACTTCAGCACAGCGGTTTTTGCGTCTGCGGCAAGGGCGAGAAGCTGATCGCCGCTGCTGCTTTGCGTCTGCAAAACCTGTGTTTTGCCGGTAAGCGACATATCGCCGCTGCTCGTTCCCATTGTCAGATGGTTTACTTTGCCGGAAACAGCGAGATCGCCGCTGTTGCTGTGCAGCGTGCAGCTTTCGAAATCGCCGTCCACGCGCTGGTTGCCGCTCGAGGTCGATGTGTTGAGCGTTTGCCCTCCCGTTTGCACAAACACGTCGCCGCTGGAGGTTTTAATGGCGATTTCGGGGCAGGCATACGACAGCCGTACATCGCCGCTTGATGTTTGCACCGTCAGCATCTGCAGCACATTTGCAGGCGCCAAAACCGTGACGGTCCACCATTCGTCCGTGATCATTACGCCGTTCATGGATTTCGTTTGGCTTTTGATGGAGAGGACGCCGTCTTCCACGATGACGGTCGGCGGCGTGTAGTGATCAGTCTGCGGCCCTGTGACAATAACGCCCACGGTATCGCCCTCCCTTTGCTCGACTGCAAGGTCTTCAAAGGTAATGTTCGTTTGCAGCACGCGGACGCTTCTTGCGTCAAACGGCTGGGAGAGATAGCTGTTCGGGATCATTTGCGGGTCGGTTGGATCGGTCTGCGGTGTTTGGGTATGCTTGCCGGAAGGCCGGATCACGGTCGTTACGCTTGCTTCGTCCTCTGTCTGCACAACATGTGCTGCCAGAAACAGCCCGGCGACAAGACAAAGTATCAACGTGACAAGCAGAATAATATATGCAGTACGTTTTGTCATTGTTCCTTCCTCCTCCCACAGTTTCAAATAGTTCATTTTGCAGCATAGAATTGCGCTGCAAAGGGTCATAAATGCAGTAAGAATCAAGCACATGTTTCAGAAAAACATGTGCTCTCATTTTTATCCGCCGAGATATGCTTTTTTGATCCGGTCGGAGGCGGCCAGCTCTTTGCCGGTGCCCGACACGGTGATGCGCCCGGATTCGAGCACATAGGCGCGGTCGGCGATTTTGAGCGCCATCTCCGCGTTTTGCTCCACCAGAAGGATGGTGGTGCCGGCCTTGTGCAAAGACTTGATGATCTCGAAGATTTGCTCAACAAGGATCGGCGCCAGACCCATCGACGGTTCGTCGAGCATCAGCAGTTTCGGGCGGCTCATCAGCGCGCGGCCCATGGCCAGCATCTGCTGTTCTCCGCCGGAAAGCGTGCCGGCGATCTGGCTTTTGCGTTCCAGCAGACGCGGGAATTGTTCAAACACTTTTTCGAGATCCGCTTTTGTGTCCGCTTTGCTGGTAAACGCGCCCATCTGCAAGTTTTCGAGCACAGTCATTTGCAAAAAGATGCGGCGGCCCTCCGGCACCTGAGACAGACCCATCGCCACACGTTTGTGGGCCGGGACGCGGTCAATCGGGCTGCCGTGGAAGGAGATGGAGCCGGTACGCGAGGACAGCAGACCGGACACCGTTTTCAGCGACGTGGATTTGCCCGCGCCGTTGGCGCCGATGAGCGCCACGATTTCGCCGTCATGGACTTCAAACGAGACGTCTTTGATCGCGTGGATGTTGCCGTAATAGACGTTGATATTGTCAACCTTCAGCATCGTCCGCACCTCCTTCATCGGATTGATCGGCTATACTGCGATGGCGCGCAGATTCGGACTTTTTACCGAGGTACGCCTCGATAACGACCGGGTTTTGCTTGATCTCCTCGGGCGAGCCCTTGGCGATTACTTTGCCGTAGTTCAGTACGCAGATACCTTCGCAGATGCCCATGACGAGGTTCATATCGTGTTCGATCAGCATGACTGCGATCTGGAATGTGTCGCGGATCTTGCGGATATTTTCCATCAGCTCCGCCGTTTCCGACGGATTCATACCGGCCGCCGGTTCGTCCAGCAGAAGCAGGCCGGGCTTTGTGGCGAGGGCGCGGATGATTTCGAGCCGGCGCTGGGCGCCGTAGGGCAGCGAGCCCGCTTCATCATACGCCACGTCGGTCATGTGCATGAAATCGAGAAGCTTGAGCGCTTCCTCGTGCACCAGTTTTTCCGCCTTATGATAACCGAACAGGTGCGTCATGCAGGCGAAAAAGCTCTCTTTTGTGCTGGAATTGAGGCCGACCTTGACGTTGTCGATGACGCTCATTTTATCGAACAGGCGAATATTCTGGAAGGTTCGGGCGATGCCCATGCGGTTGACCTGCGCCGTGGTTTTGCCGGCGGTGCTGTAGCCGTCGAGCAAAATATCGCCGCGTGTGGGCTGATAGACGTTGGTCAGAAGGTTGAAC
>CACWJV010000226.1:0-1612 GCA_902761265.1 Oscillospiraceae bacterium
GAGAGCAGATCGGACGTGCGGTGGCCGTTTTGACCGAAGTTCTGATAGGTGTAGCCGTTGGTGTTGGCAACGATGCGGCCGTAGCAGGCTTTGTCGCCGTTGCGAATGCCGGAGCCGGCGGCGATGGAATCACCGAGTACCACATAGTGCAGCGGTTCGTTGGCGGCGAGGGCGGCGGGCGCCAGACACGAGAGCATCAGCAGCAGAGAAAGCAAAAACGCAAGCGCATGACGAACGGGTTTCATAGGGATCTCTCCTTCTCGAATTGTTAAGATTATTTTAATCTTTTATGAACCGTTTGTCAACGCCTGCGTGTGTCTTTCTGTATTTTTTCATTGAATCAGAAAAGAGCGGCTAGCTTCGGTACAACGAGCTGCACGAGCAGCATATAAAACGCGGTGCCGGCGCCGATGCTCAAAAGCGTGTTTTTGCGCCACAAATGCAGCAGCACCACCACGCCGCACGCGAGCAGCTCGGGGATCCCGTAGGGAAACGAGAGGACGGTGGTGTCCTTGAGACAGTAGACCACAAGCATACCCATGATGGCATAGGGCAGCACCTTGCCGAGATAGGTGACAAAGGCCGGCGTTTTGCGGCCGGAAAAGATCAAAAACGGCAGCGCGCGCAGCAGCAGGGTGACAACGGCGATGACCGCGATCAGCGCGAAGGTTTGTTTAGTCACCATCCTTTGTCACCTCCTTTTTTCGAAGCAGCGTGAGCACAAAAGCAATCAGCAGCATGGCGGGGATGAGCATATTGTCGGACCCGAAGATCAAAAGCGACCCCAGCGCCGCGAGCATACCGATCAGCACGGGCAGGTGGTTACTGCTTTGCTTCCACTGATCCACGACGATCGTGACGAACAGCGCCGTCAATACAAAGTCGATCCCGTCGCTCTTGAACGGCAGCACACCGCCGGCCGCCGCGCCGAGCGTGCAGCCGAGGATCCAGTAACACTGGTCAAAGAGGGAGACGAAAAAGTAGTAGTCAAAGCGCGTGTTGTTCGTTGTGGTATCGCTGCAAAGCAGAGAGTAGGTCTCGTCCGTCAGCGAAAACATCAGATACGGCCGCCGCCACGACGCGCCTTTGTATTTGTCGATCATGGAGATACCGTAAAACAGATGGCGCGCGTTGACCATCAAGGTGGTCACGGCCGCCGTCAAAAGCGACACGCCGCCCGTGAGCAAATCGACCGCCACATACTGCATGGAGCCCGCGTACATGGTACACGCCATCACCGGCGCCAGCCATACAGGGTAGCCCCGCGTGCGCAAAATGACGCCGAACCCGAAGCCCAGCCCGAGATAGCCGGCAAAGACCGGCAGGGTGGACACCAAAGCGCGGCGGATGGTTTTGATGCGTTGCTGCTGCAAAAACACCGCCTCCCGTGACACATGAGAAATCTGCCATATTATACGCTTTTTTGCCGCAACCTGTCAACCGGAAACGCGCAAACAAAAAAATTCCGAAAAAGACTTGATTTTTGAAAACGGGTTGTGTATAATAGCTAGGCAACACGGAGAGTTGTCCGAGCTGGTCGAAGGAGCACGACTGGAAATCGTGTAAACCGTCAACGCGGTTTCGAGGGTTCGAATCCCTTGCTCTCCGCCAT
>CACWJV010000226.1:1617-6135 GCA_902761265.1 Oscillospiraceae bacterium
AACACGGAGAGTTGTCCGAGCTGGTCGAAGGAGCACGACTGGAAATCGTGTAAACCGTCAACGCGGTTTCGAGGGTTCGAATCCCTTGCTCTCCGCCATGAAAAGAAGCAGTCCGAAAGGGCTGCTTTTTTGTTTTATGAAACTGAAAAAGAGAAAGGAAGCAAGGGATTCGAACAAGGAGGGAGCATCCGCAGGATGCGGAAGAAAACAGTCCGGGGAAGACACTCCGTAAGGAAGTTGATACCCCTTGGCTTTTGTAATCAGCCGGAATGATTGAAGAAACAGGACAAATTCAATCTCATTATCGGAGGATTACTACAATGAAAGATTTTTACATTGACGAACGCACCTGCATTCCCTACAAGCGTCATGGTGACTATTATCTGCCCAACCTGAAAGTATTCAATCAGGAATTCCCTCCCCTCTGCAAGTACGGTCTGATGCGCAAAACGTATTTGAAGGAGCACCACAAAGGATATTATGCCCTGCTGCAGGCACGCGGCGAACTTTGGCAGCATCTGCACGAGGTTGACAAGCAAGCCCAAAGCATGGTAGACGCCATCGTTGCCCGTATGGCGGAAATCGACGGCGTGACGGAAGAACTCAAAGCAAACGATCAGATGACGTGGATCGGCCTGATGAACAACTACCGGCACTGCGCCGAAGAGTTTGTGTTACCGGAGGTGGTCTACGCATGAGATCGGTGATGGAATCCCTGTGGTACGGCAACATCAGTCCACACGACACCATTGTTGATGACAACCGGTATTATAAAAAGTTGCTGAAGCTGATGGCGCAGAACCGGGATAAGCTGAGTGCTGTACTGTCGGAAGAAATGCAGACTGTCCTTGAAATCTATGACGACAACATCAATGAAATGAATTCCATCGCCGAAATGGAAGCATTCCGTTACGGATTGCGCTTTGGCATCCGACTTGCGATGGAAGCTTTTGAAAGCATTGAAGCACCAAATTAAAGAATAACCGCCTGCCCCGTTGTTGCAAAGTGCATCAGCGGGGTTTATCAATAAAAACCTCTTCAAAAACAATTGAAAAATCTGTTAGTTTTAGGTATAATATAACATGGTATATTATAAGAAAACCGTTCAATCGCGGAGGTGCATACCATGACACCCGAAGAACAGGCACGGAAACAGATCGACGACCGGCTTAAAATGTCCGGCTGGGTGATTCAGGATCTGCAAAAAGTGAATCCGATGGCGTCGCTCGGCGTTGCGGTCAGAGAGTATCCGACCAGCACCGGGCCGGTCGACTATGCCCTTTTTGTGGACGGAAAACCCGTTGGGAAAACCCGTTGGCGTGGTTGAGGCGAAAAAAGACGATCTCGGCGAAAGCATCACCACTGTTGAACAGCAGTCCGGACGCTATGCCAACAGCAGTTTCAAGTATATCAAAACAGACTACCGGATCCGTTTTGCCTATGAAGCCACCGGAGAGCTGACGCGCTTTACCGATTACGCCGATGAGAAGTACCGCTCCCGGCGCGTATTCTCGTTCCACCGTCCGAAAACCCTGCAGGCGCTGCTCGCCGCGGATGATACCATTCGCAATCACATGAAGCATTTCCCGCCGTTTGACACGACCGGCTTCCGCCAGTGTCAGATCACCGCGATTCAGAATCTTGACCAGTCCTTTGCGGAGAACCGCCCGAAAGCGCTGGTGCAGATGGCGACGGGCGCGGGCAAAACGTTCACCGCAATCACAGCCGCATACCGCCTTTTGAAGTTCGGCAAAATGAAACGCATTTTGTTCCTCGTTGATACCAAGTCGCTGGGCGAACAGGCGGAACGCGAGTTCCTTGCCTATACCCCAAACGATGATCCGCGCTCATTTGCGCAGCTTTACGGCGTGCGCCGGCTCAACAGCTCCTATATTCCAAACGATGTGCAGATCTGCATCAGCACGATTCAGCGGATGTATTCCATCCTCAGGGGCGAGGAAATGGATGAATCCGCCGAAAATGAATCGCTGTATGAGCTGCGCGGCGCTGACACGCAGCCATCCAAAGAGGTTGTCTATAACGAAAAGTACCCGCCGGAGTTCTTCGACTGCATCATCGTCGACGAATGCCACCGGTCGATCTACAACGTTTGGAATCAGGTACTGGAATATTTCGACGCCTTTATTATCGGTCTGACCGCAACACCGGACAAGCGCACCTTTGCATTTTTCAATCAGAATGTGGTCAGCGAGTATTCGCGAGAGCAGGCCATCATCGACGGCGTCAATGTCGGCGAGGATGTTTTCCTCATTGAAACCGAAGTCACCAAAAACGGCGCGCACATCATGAAGCAGCAGATCGAATACCGCAACCGTCTGACCCGCGCCAAACGTTGGAAGCAGATGGACGAAGATCTCGATTATACAGCGACCGGGCTGGACCGCGACGTGGTCAACCCCAGTCAGATCCGTACCGTGATCCGTTCGTTCAAAGAGAATCTGTTTACTCAGTTGTTCCCGCACCGCAAAGAAGTGCCGAAAACGCTGATCTTTGCCAAAACCGACAGCCACGCGGATGACATCATTCAGATCGTCCGCGAAGAATTCGGTGAGGGCAACGAGTTTTGCAAAAAGATCACCTGTCAGGCAGACAAGCCGGAAACCGTACTCAGCGCGTTCCGCAACGACTACTATCCCCGCATTGCCGTGACGGTCGACATGATCGCCACCGGCACCGACGTGAAGCCGATCGAATGCCTGATCTTTATGCGCGACGTGCGCAGCAAAAACTATTTTGAACAGATGAAGGGCCGCGGCACCCGCACGCTCGGCAAGGACGATTTGCAAAAGGTTTCTCCGTCCGCAACGGAAAACAAAGACCACTTTGTGATCGTGGACGCCGTCGGCGTGACCAAGTCAAAGAAAACTGAAACGCGCACGCTGGAGCGCAAGCCCTCCGTCAGCATGAAGGAACTGATGCTGAACGTCGCCATGGGTGCAAAGGACGAAGACACACTGACGTCGCTGGCAAACCGTGTGGTCCGGCTGAACAGCCAGATGTCCCCGAAGGAGCGCACGGCGTTCACCGAAACCGTCGGCAGCAGCGCCGGCAGCCTGGCGCAGCATCTGCTCGACGCGTTTGACCTCGACATAATCTCCGAAAAGGCCGGTGTCGATCTTTCCGACGACCACGCGCCGACCGCCGAGGAGCAGCAACGCATGGACGCGGTAAAAGAAGCCCTCATCAGAGATGCCGTGCAGCCGTTCTTTGATCCCGACGTCCGTGATTACATCGAAAACGTGCGCCGCAGCCATGAGCAGGTCATCGACTCGGTGAATCTCGACACGGTTTTGTTTGCCGGGTACGACACCGACCAGCAGGCGAACGCCGCGCGGGTCATCAGCACGTTCCGCGCGTTTATTGAAGAAAACAAGGACGAGATCCTTGCCCTGCGCATCCTCTATGACCAGCGGTACAAAGACCGGCCAATGGCGATTGCGCAGCTCAAGGCGCTGTATGAAAAGCTGAAGGCGCAGCACATCACCGTGGAGAGACTATGGGACTGCTATGCCATTCGGAAGCCCGACAAAGTCAGGCGCGGCACAATGGCGCAGCTCACTGACCTGATCTCCATCATCCGCTTTGAGATGGGCTATGCCGACAACCTTTCTCCGTTTGCAGACGGGGTGAACTATAACTTCATGCAGTGGACGCTGCGCCGCAACGCCGGTTTCGTGCACTTCACGGATGAGCAGATGGAATGGCTGCGCCTGATCAAGGATCACATTGCGGTTTCTCTCAGCATTGAGCCGGAAGACCTCGACCTCAGCCCGTTTGACCGCAAGGGAGGACTTGGCCGGTTTTATGAGGTGTTCGGTGCGGAGTATGAGGCAGTTTTACAGGAAATGAATGTGGAATTGGTGGCGTAAGGAGGCAAATGAGAATGAACTTTTATGAGATGATGTGTTTTGCAAAGGTTTATAGTGTTGTAATGGGTCTTTCTTCTCCAATGACAGTTTCTAAGCAAGAAATTGATGTTGTGTTTGAATTATTAAAGCGAAACACTGATAATCGACCAGATTGGACACATGAGCAAAAAGAGATTTACAAAATGATGGCTGATTATGTAAAGCATCATATCGAGGGTAACTAATATGTCTTTGTGGAATGAGTACAAGTTGGAAGACTTGCTCTATTATGAGCAACCAACCGCTTATATTGTTGAAACAACAGATTATAATGACACCTATAAAACTCCGGTTTTAACAGCAGGTAAATCCTTTATTCTCGGATATACCAATGAAACCAAAGGGGTATTTAACAAGTTGCCCGTTATCATTTTTGATGATTTCACCACGGCAACCCAGTATGTCAATTTTCCGTTCAAGGTCAAATCCTCGGCGATGAAAATTCTACATATCAATACAGAATTGGTGTTGCCGAAATACATCTTCTATCGGATGCAGACAATACAATTTGATCACAGCACCCATAAACGATATTGGATACAACAGTATTCAAAAATCAGAATATCTATTCCGACTATTCCTGAACAAG
>CACWJV010000227.1:0-2104 GCA_902761265.1 Oscillospiraceae bacterium
TAGGGTTGTCCGGAAATATGCGAAGTTCTCTGTTGCCGTATTTTAAGACGGAAGAAGTTTGCTTGTCAATGGACAGTACAAAGCAGCCATCGGCGCGGAGCAAGGACGCTACGCGGTGAAAGGCGACCTCCTTTTCCTGAATATGCAAAAAGGTCAGCGTTGCATAGATCACATCAAAAGTCTGGAAAAACGGATAAGAAAGAAAGTCACCGTGGAGCAGATGAACATTTGGAAAAGATGCAAGATGCCGTTTTGCACGTGCAATCGTTTTCGAAGACAAATCGATGCCGTAAAATGTTTTGCATTTCGGTGCGGTTTGCAGGGCGAGCCGTCCGGTGCCTACACCGATTTCCAATACGGTTTTTTCTTTTGTCAGTTGCAGCATATCCAAAAAGGCGTCGCCGTCCCACTGCTTCATATATGCTTGCAGAACAGGCGGATCCAAAACGGGATCATTGCCTTCTTCGAGAATGGCGTCATAATGTGCAGCAACTGCAACGCTGTTATCAGGATAACGTTTTGTTACTTCCATCTTCGGCGGCTCCTTTCTGCGAGTTGAGACAATTGTAGCATATAGACTAAAACAAAGCAAGCAAAAAACAAGAACGAGCTTTTCAGCCCGTTCTTTTCTTGTCTTCTTGTTTCTTGCAATCTTGCCATCTTGCGCGCTGCGCAGCAGCGCTTCTGTCGACTTAATATTTACCGAGATAATTATCAATCTCCCACTGCGACACGCGCGTGCGGTACTGCTTCCACTCTTCCTCTTTCGCGTCGATGTATTTTGTGAACACGTGGTCGCCCATGCTTTTGCGCATAAAGTCGCTGTGTTTGAATTCGTGCAGCGCTTCGCCCAGCGTTTTCGGCAGACTTTCGATGCCCTGCGCGTGGCGTTCGGCGGAGGTGAGGGAGAAGATGTTGCTGTCCTTCGGCTCCGGCGGGGTGAGGTCGCGCCGGATGCCGTCGAGACCGGCAAAGATGGCGGCCGCCATTTCAAGATAGGGGTTCGCCGCCGGGTCGGGGTTGCGCAGCTCAATACGCGTGGCGCTGCCCTTGGCCGACGGAATGCGGATCAGCGGGCTGCGGTTTTTGGCGGACCAGGCGATATACACCGGCGCTTCATAGCCGGGCACGAGCCGCTTATAGGAATTGACGATCGGGTTCGTGAGGATCGTCATGCTCTTGATGTGATCCATCAGACCGGCGATGAACTGATAGGCCACACGCGACAGACCGAACGGATCGGTTTCGTCATAAAAGGCGTTTTTGCCGTCCTTCATCAGCGAGATGTTCGTGTGCATCCCCGAGCCGCATTCGCCGAACAGCGGTTTCGGCAAAAACGTTGCATACAGTCCGTGGCGGTGCGCGGTGGATTTGACGACGTATTTGAAGGTCATCACATTGTCGGCGGTGCGCAGCACTTCGTCGTATTTGAAGTCGATCTCGTGCTGGGCGCGGGCGTTTTCGTGGTGCGACGCTTCGATTTCGAAGCCCATGTTTTCGAGCGCGAGGCAGATTTCGTTGCGGCAGTCTTCGCCGCGGTCGGTCGGTCCCAGCTCAAAATAGCCGCCCATATCGTGGGAATGGATGGTCGGTTTGCCGTTTTCATCCAGCCGGAACAGGAAAAATTCGCACTCGGGCCCCACATTGACCGTGTAGCCCATGTCGGCGGCCGCCTTGATCGCGCGGCGCAACACATAGCGCGGGTCGCCTTCAAACGGTGTGCCGTCGGCGCGATAGACGTCGCAGATCAGCCGGGCGGTTTTGCATTCCTCGCGCCACGGGAGAATCGTGAACGAATCGAGATCCGGGTGCAAACACATGTCGCTCTCTTCGATGCGCACAAAGCCGTCGATAGAGGAACCGTCAAACCCGCAGCCGTTGTTCAGCGCTTTTTGGAGCTGGCTGGTTGTGATCGAAACGCTTTTGAGCATACCGAGAATATCGGTAAACTGCAAAAGGATGAATTTGATGTGTTCTTCTTTTGTGATGCGGACGATGTCTTCTTTGGTATAACGGCTCATACTCTGACTCCCCATCTTTGGATTCCGGCAAAACCGGGTATAGTTAAATATAGCATGTGCGGGGATATTTGTCAACAAAAAAC
>CACWJV010000227.1:2165-10733 GCA_902761265.1 Oscillospiraceae bacterium
TATAATAATAGAATCAGGGACAACGCCCTGCGAAAGACTTCATACAATGGGAGGATTCTTGTATGTCTGAGAAAGTGGAGAAACAGGAAAAGCTCAATTACAAACGCACGTTCCTGATCGGCTTCGGCTTCATGGGATGCATGCTGCTGTGGTCGGTCTATAATTCGTATGTACCCGTCATTCTGCGCGGCAAGCTCTCGCAGCTTGGCATCGCCGAGCTTGCCGGGTCGCACGCCTGGCTCGCGTGGCTGTCGGTGCCGCTGATTGTCAACGCGATCATGACCATCGACAATGTGTTCGGCGTGGTGTTCCAGCCGCATTTCGGCAAACGCAGCGACCGCACCCGCTCAAAGCTCGGCAAGCGCATGCCCTATATTCTGATCTGCCTGCCGATCTGCGCGCTGTTCTTTACCTTCGTTCCCGTGGCTGCAACCGTGCGCGCCGCCGGGCTGTCTATCCTTTTGATGATGGCGGTCATCATCTGCTTCAACTTTGTGATGTCCATCTGGCGTTCGCCGGTCGTCTCGCTGATGCCGGACTTCACGCCGTCTGAGCTGCAAAGCGACGCCAACGCCGTGATCAATATCATGGGCGGCATCGGTCAGATGGTCGGCTTCGTGGTCGGCACCATCGCCTCCACGCTGTGCGGATTGCTCGGCTTCAAGGTGCTTTCCGCAAACCTCAAGGCCGGCACCAATGAGCTCGGCGAAGTGCTCGACGCAAACGGCAATGTGGTGCTCAACGCTGCGGGCGAGCCGACCTACGTCAACTATACCCCGGTCTTTGTGGTCGCGGCCGTCATCGCCGTGCTGTGTTTGGTGGTGCTGTATTTCTTCTATAAAAAGAACAAGCAGTATGACCTGTCCGCCAACGTCGGTTTTGAATCCGAAACAGGCGAAGAAAAGAAAGAAAAGATCAAGATCAAAAATCTGCCGATCACCAAAGAAGAAAAGCGTTCGCTGTTCATCATGCTCGGTTCGCTGTTCCTGATCAACAACGCCACGGAAGCGATTGTGCCGAACTTTACCAACTTTGCCAACGATACGCTGAAGGTGTCGCCGATCTATTCGACGCTGATGATGGCGGTCTTCGCCGTTTCTCTTGCCGTGTTCGGCATCCCCGCCGGCCGGATGGGCCGCAAGATCGGCCGCAAAAAGACCATCATGATCGGCCTTGGCGTGATCGTCGCGATGTTTGCCGTCTATCTTGTGGTGTCGCAGATTTTGCCCGCCAACACGGACGGCTCCGTCAATAAGTTCACCTGGATCATCCTGTGGGTGGCGCTGGTTGTCGGCGGTGCGGCGGTCGGCTGCATCAACATCAACACGCTGCCGCTCGTGCTTGCCATCGGCGGCCGCGAATATGTGGGCACCTTTACCGGTTATTACTACACCGCGACGATGTCCGCGTCCGTCACCGGCCCGATTCTTTGCGGCCTTGTGATCGGTTTGTTCAAAGAGGACTACAACTTCATGTTCCTGTTCTGCGCGGCGTTCTTTGCGCTCGGCTTGCTTGCGATCACCGGCGTCAAGCACGGCGAGGTCGCCAAGGGCGAAGACACTGCCTGGCTCGACGAAGCGGTCCAGAACGCAGACGATTGATTTCCTGCGCGGCAGACAGAGGGTTTCCTCTGTCTGCTTTTTTTATTCATCCGCGCAACGAGAAAACGCTAAAATGTGTTCATGATTTTGTTATTGATTTTTTTGCGTGATAATGCTATGATAAAGTGAACCGATATACAACCGATAACAGAAAGGATGATTGAAACATGAAAAGAACGAAACAGTTCCTCGCGCTGCTGCTGACGCTGCTGATGCTCGTCACGGCTGTGCCGTTCACGGCGTTTGGCGCCCTGACGGCGGAGCAGCAGACCTGCACGCACAAATGGAATGTGCAGGATCCGACGGCGCGCTATCTGAAAGAGGAAGCGAACTGTCAGCACGGCAACATCTATTATTACAGATGCGGCGTTTGCAGCGCCAGCGCGAAAGATGTGGAAGGCGCAACGGACAAGACCTTTGAAACCTGCGAAGCAGCCGGTACGATCCCGGGCCAGAAATGCACGGCCTGCAACACGGTTGTTTCAGCGCCGAAGCCTGTGACAGAAAAGCAACCGCATAAGGCCGCACCCGGCAAGGAAGCGACCTGCACACAGATGGGCACCTGCCAGTATTGCGGCAAACAGGTGATCGCCAAAGATCCGACCAACCATCCGAAGGATCAGATCATCATTGTTGACGAGGCAGAGGCGCCGACCTGCGGCAAAGCCGGCAAAACGGCGAAATATGTCTGCAAAGCATGCAACGCAGTTGTCGCGGCGACAACCGTTCCTGCTACCGGCAATCATACCGGCGGCACCGCGACCTGCATTGCGAGAGCGAAATGCACCGTCTGCGGCCAGGAATACGGCACTGTGAATGCGAACAAGCACAATTTGGAAAAGCACGCAGCCAAAACCGCCGACTGCAAAACCGGCGGCAATGCGGAATACTATGCCTGCAAGGACTGCAACCAGTGGTTTGAAGACGCGGCAGGCACCAAGGCGATTGCCGACCACAGCAAGATAACGACCGCTGTGGATCCGAAAAACCATGTGAACCTCAAAAAGTTCGCTGCCAAGGCGGCCACCTGCACGGAAACAGGTAACATCGAATACTGGTTCTGCGACGGCTGCGGCAAGTATTACAAGGACGCCGCTGCGACGCAATTGATCAACAAGAGCGACACCGAGACCAAGACGGTCGACCACACCTGGGGCAATTACGTCTATCCGGCGGACTACTCCTGCGCGGTGGGCGGCACAGTGAGCCGTGAATGCACCGTCTGCAAGCAGAAGGAGACCAAAAAGGTCAACGCCAACGAGCATATCGAGCTTGTGACCGAAAAGCGTGTGGAACCGACCTGCACCGAAGCGGGCAAGACCGAGAAGATTTATTGCAAAAAATGCGGCACCGTTTTGACCAACAGCACCGAACTTCCGGCGCTCGGCCACGATTACAAAGACGCCAAGGCGACCGGCAAGGGCGACGGCACCCATACGCTGGAATGCAACCGCTGCAAGAAGGCCGGCGAACCTGTGGCATGCACCGACACGGATAACAACTGCACCTGCGACGTCTGCAAACAGGCGCTGGCCCACAAGTTTACCAACTACCAGCCCGACGGCAACGCCACCTGCGCGCAGGACGGCACCAAGACCGCAATCTGCGACGTTTGCGGCAAAGCCAAGGACACCGTCCCCGATGAAGGCTCCAAGGCTTCGGCCAGCCACGACTATGTCTGGACCGACTTGAACGACGCAACCTGCATCAAGAACGGTCACCGCAAGGGCGTGTGCCGCATCTGTGAAGCGGAAACGACCCAGGAGATCCCCGATTCCGCCACGGGTCATATCGACTCCGACTGGAAATATCCCGCCGGCTATGACTGCGAAGCGGGCGGCGTGCGCTACAGAGAATGCACCGTCTGCGGCCAGCAGACCGCGATTGAAAACATCGAGAGCCGTCCGCACAGCGAAGTGATCGACCCCGAAGTGCCCAAGACCTGCACCACCGACGGCAAGACCGCCGGCAGCCATTGCGACGTTTGCGGCAAGGTTATTGTCCAGCAGGCGATCTTCCCGGCGGAAGGCCACAAGGCCGACGAAAACGGTTTTGTACAAACCAAGCCCGCAAGCTGCACCACCAACGGTCTGGAATCGGCGATCTGCGGCGTTTGCGGCCAAAGCTTTACCCGCACAATCAAGGCGCCCGGCCATGTGTATAAAGACACCGTGGTGAAGCCGACCTGCACCAAAGCTGGCTACACGCTGCGCACCTGCACGGTTTGCAACGAACAGACAAAGACCAATATCAAGAATGCCCCCGGTCACCAGATGGTGGAAAAGATCACCCCGGCCACCACGAGCAAAAACGGCAAAGTGGTACAGACCTGCTCCGTTTGCGGCGCAACCGAAAAGTTCACAATCTACCGTGTCAAAAAGATCACACTCTCCCAGACCAGATATGTGCGCGACAGCAAGGCGCACAAGCCGTCGGTGACGATCACCGATTCCAAGGGCAACATTCTGAAATACAAGACGGACTACAAACTGAAGTATTCCGCCGGCCGCAAGAAGATCGGCACCTACACGGTGACCATCACCTTCATCGGCAACTACAAGGGCGAAAAGATCAAGAAGTTCAAGATCGTGCCGTATGCCGTGAAAAATGTGAAGGCCAAAGCCGGCGTCAAGAGCGCCACGCTGACCTGGGACCGCAACGCGGGCGCGGACGTTTACAACATCTACTGCGCAACCGCGAAGGACGGCAAGTATAAGAAGGTCGGCTCCACCACAAAGCTCACCTTCACCGCCACCGGCCTCAAGACCGGCACCACCTACTATTTCAAGGTCTACGCCATGCGCAAGCTGGACACCGGCAACTATGTCAGCGATCCGTCCGCAATCCGGAAAGCGAAGATCAAGTAAGCGCGCAAGAAAGCAAGAAACAAGAATCAAGAATCAAGAAGGGCGATGCCGCAGGGCGTCGCTCTTTTTTGTGTCGGGACGGGACGCGGGACAGGTTCCGGTACGGGAAAGCGACCCGCCGCGAAGGGAAACGATCGGCAGGGGCGGCCGAATAAAATGCGCCGCAGGCGCCACCAAAGTCTTGGCGTCCCCTTTGGGGAAGCTGGCATCGCCGTTAGGCGATGACTGAAGGGGCGGCCGCCCGCCTCGCCGTCCGCATTGTAGCGCCGCCGAATCGGCGGCTATGCGCGTCACGGGTCGGCTGTGTGGCAGCAAACATACAGGATGATGTCGCGTAGGGGTCGCCCCGTGTGGCGACCCGAAAAACGATGCGTTTATAGATTTGTTGCGGTGTATCTGTATGCGAAAAAGAATCTTTCGGCGCATCAACGGCAAGGCTCCACGGGTCGCCACATGGGGCGACCCCTACGCGATGAGGGTTTTCTTTCCGCAAACGCTTGCTTTTTCGGGAGAAATGTGGTAAGGTTATTTCGTCACACAAACTGAATATTTTTTCGTACAGGATACACTTGGTAAAAGTGTGTCTCGATTAACAATACCTGTACGGAATGGAATGTTAGTTTGTGTGACAGCAAATGAGATGCATTTTTCGTGCGTCTCGTTTGAGACGCATTTTTATTTTTCCTACAGCGAAAGGAGAAAAAGGACATGAAAACAGGAAAACGAATCTTATCCATCTTTTTGGTTGCGCTGATGCTCCTGACCGCCGCCCCGCTGGCGGGCTTTGTGGGGTTGGAGGTAGTGCTTACGGCAAAAGCAGAACCGATTACCGGACAATGTGGAGAAAACATTACCTTTACGATAGATAAAGAGGCAGGCACACTTTATATTTCAGGCACAGGGGAAATGTACGCTAATCCTAGCTTTTCTTCGAGATATTGGTGGGCAGGAGAAACCATTCAGGATATCATTATTGATGGTGGGATAACATCAATTGGCGGTTTTAGTGGTCTTACGTCGGTGACTCACGTTTCTATACCTAGTTCTGTTGAAACGATTCTGCCTTGGGCTTTTCGGGGTTGCATTTCACTTGCAAGCGTAACTTTGCCCAATAATTTAAAAGCTATAAATGATGTTGCATTTGAGGACTGCTCAAAGTTAAAAAACATCAAAATTCCAAATAGCGTGACCGAGCTTGGAGAACGCTGCTTTTCAGCGTGCACGGCTTTGCTATCGGTTACAATTGGAACAGGAATTAATGTTTTACCAGCCGAAACTTTTTCGATGTGTTCATCTTTGAAAAGTGTAGTTATTCCGGACAATATAACTAGTATTAAAAGAGCGGCTTTTTTTGAGTGTTCAAATTTGGAGAGTATTTTTATTCCGAATAGTGTTAAAACAATCGAGAATGCATTTACTTATTGCAAAAAACTGAAATCCATTGACATTCCTGATAGTGTAATTGAATTAGGAAGCTTTTATCAATGTGAGTCGTTAGAAAAAATAGTGATTCCGGAAAATGTTAAGAAACTTGTTCAAAATGCTTTTTGTAATTGCAGTAATTTGACCGAGGTTGTTCTTCCTGAAAAATTGGAGGAAATAGGTCCAGGGGCTTTTCAAAATTGTATTTCTTTGAGAACAATTACCATTCCTGATAGTTTAACCAAGTTGGGAAGGCAGGCCTTTACGAATTGTGAAGGTTTGGAAACAGTTGTCATTCCTAAAGGGGTCTCTATAATAGATGAATTCTCTTTTGACGGATGCACTAATCTTGTGGATGTAACTATTCGAAAGGGTGTAGAACGCATCAATAGTGTTGCATTTTCAGAATGTAAGAGTCTGCAGAAAATCACAATTCCGAATAGTGTTAGAGTTATAGAAAGAAATGCGTTTAAGGATTGTAGCAGTCTGACCGATGTCTATTTTATGGGGACAATAGAAGAATGGAACAGTATAGCAGAGTGGAATGAGATTGCTGTTTACAATATATGTTTGACTAATGCTACAATTCATTGTACTGACGGAAGTACTGAGGGAATTTCCATTAGCCTGTATTATAATACAACGGACAGACCCTTGATTATTGAGAATGGCAGTTCTTCGATGCTTGTTGCGACAATAACCCCAACAAATGCGGCAAACCAAACAATCACCTGGGCTTCCAGCGATCCAACGGTAGCAACTGTTAACCAGAGTGGAGTGGTTTCTTCAAAAAGAGAAGGTATTACTTCTATTACGGCACAAATTGAAACTATTGAAGCTGATACGGCACAAATCGGAAATATTAAGGCTGAATGTAAAGTCATCGTTCGCGGTAACAGCACTAATAATATATATAGTCTCGGCGAAGAGACATATTGTTATCACAACATTGATGGCGGCTGTTGTTTTGGTATGGCTTTGACAAGTTCTATGTACTATTTGGGACTGCTCGATAGACAAATCTATGGCACAAACTCCGATGCGCTTTATGATTGTTATACAAGGAATGATAAAAATGAAATAATGCCCACACTAAAGGATTGGGAAATCATACATCATTTTCAAAACAGTCAAGGAATGGATTTTGGATACAGCGCTACAGTAGCGGGTACACTGCCGTGGCTCCGTATAACGCCACACCCACAGCTTATTTCTCCATTAGGAAGTATATGGAGCATTTCAATGCAGTGGAGAGGTGTAGAAGCGGACTGGTATCAAGTGAAGAACTATGTCAAAAATCATCAGTATGACAATAAAGGTAGCTTGATTATTAGTTTTGAGCTTAGTTTTTTAAACGACAAAAATAAAAAGGAAAGACATAGTCACGCTGTTAGTTTTCTTCGGTATGAAAAAGTTGATGGACAAGACCGTATATATACATATGATTCCAACGCTCCGGACGAAGAATTGTATTTTTATCAAGATTCGGATGGGTCTATTAAAAACTCTGGGTACGAAAAGAATTACCGAATGTTTTCTGTTAATACTATATCTCTGGAAGATGTTTACAAATATGCCAATGCTGCTGAAAAGTTTAAAAAGGCGTACGCAATTTACGCAAAAGAAAACCATATCGTTGTTGAGAATACCCCCTCATTTGTTCTGACTGGTGACTTTGGATCAGACACCTGCCAAATTATGTATGAGATTCCTGAAAATCTGACCGAAGTCAGAATTGTCCCCTTGACAGACCACGCGGAATTCACTTATATGGGTCAGGTATATCATATTGACAGAGAAGATGAGAACACCATCGGTATTCTGAAGCTGGCGGAATCGGAAGAAGATACCGGAACGCTGACAATTGTCAACGATCCCGATAATCATGTGCATATCTATGATGTGGATTCCTTCACTGCACCGACCTGTTCTGATGCGGGTGAGATCATTTGCAAATGTACCCGCTGCGGTGACACCGTTACTGAAACCGTTGACGCTTTGGGTCATTTTGATAACGATGATGATAACATCTGCGATGATTGCGGTGAACTGATGCCGGCTGAAGAGCATACACATGAATACACCTCCACCATCACCACCGAACCCACCTGCACCACCGACGGCGAAACAACCTACACCTGCACCGCTTGCGGCGACACCTACACCGAACCCATCCCCGCCACGGGCACCCACGCCGACGCCGACAACGACGGCAAGTGCGACGCCTGCGATCCCCGCCACGGGCACCCACGCCGACGCCGACAACGACGGCAAGTGCGACGCCTGCGGCGAAAAGATGACCGGCGGCAAGCACTGCAAATACTGCGGCAAAATTCACGGCGGCGCGTTCGGCTGGCTGGTGAAATTCTTCCACAGCATCTTCGCCATCTTTAAACGGTGACACCTCTTCCACCGCAAGCGGTCCCCCTTCCCCAACGCGCACTGCGTGCGCTGGGGACGGCAAGAAAACATTGCAACAACACCCGCTGCCCGGCGGGTGTTTTCTTGCACTCTTGTTTCTTGCCCTCTTGCCTTCTTTGTTCCCTTCGCGGCGGCGCGCTTTCGGCGGCTGCAACGCACGGCGCGTCACACAAACGGAAAAAATTCTTGACTATTTTCTTCTTTTGTTATATCATAAATTGATATTGACAAAACAGCAGGAGGCGCTTTATGAACAA
>CACWJV010000228.1 GCA_902761265.1 Oscillospiraceae bacterium
GCAAGAATATACACTTTCACGCTGTGGGGCGGCAGCGTCGCCCGGACCTTGCCGTCGGTTGTAACGTCCGTGTGCTCCCATACGTCGCGCACGGCGTAGCTGTCTTTTTGCGGCAGATGCAGGAACCCTTCGTTGGCAATCTTCTGACACGAAAACGTGTGCTTGACGGTGATCTCCGTTTTGTTAAACAGGCACACCGCGGCCTTCGCGCCCGACAGCGGCTTTACCAGCACGTCCACGCCGCCCATCCGTACCCGGCGGCAGGGGACGCCCAGCGCGTCCTGATTGATTGCGATCATCTCTTTGTTCGTGAGAATCTGCCACACCTTGTTGTCCGTGTCCACAGTGCCGTCGGCGCGGACAAATTTGCGCACGTCGTTGCCCAAAATCAGCGGCGCGTTCATCATGCACCAGAGCGAGAAATGCGCGCGGTTTTCCTCGTGCGTCAGTTTGCCGTTGCCCACCTCGAGCATATCCGGGTCGTTCCAGCCGCCGATGCCGGCGTATTTCCAAAGCTTCACCGTGTGCTCATACAACGCCACGATCGACAGCCAGTTGGCGGCAATATCGCCCGTGGTACGCCAGAGGTTGCCCGCTTCCGCGCCCCAGATGTACGGCCGGTTGAAGCCCCATTCGCAAATCGAATAGACGATCGGCTTTTCGGGTACGCCGTTTTTTTCGGCGTATTCTTTTGTGGCGCGCTTGAGCTCGCGGCCCATCAGCTTATATTGGATCGCCGCCGAATCAAACGCGGAGCCGACCGGGTTGTCAAAAACGAGCGTGTTGACGCCCTCCTGCAGCTCCACCTCGGTTTGCACGCGCCGTTCGCCGTGCAGCGGCATACGGCCCTTGGCGCAGTAGATGTGGTATTCTTCTTTGCCGTTGACCGAAACGCGCACAAACCGTTCGGCGTCGTCGGCTTTCGCTACAACCAGCGTGAGCACGTACAGGCCGGCCTGTTGCGGCTCCACGCGCACGGAAAACGACCCGGCGCGCGACGACAGTCCCGCGACGAATGCTTCTCCGCTGCGGCTGTCCGTTACCAATCGGGCGCGGCCTTTGAGCAAAAAGTCTTTGGCGCCGAATACGGCGCATACGCCGTCGCTGTTTGCCAGCTCCACCTGCCGGATGCGCGGCGCTTTTTCGGAGATCTTTTTGTTGTGGCAAAAGTCGTATTTGAAGTATTCGACGCCCCACGACGCGAACGTGTCGGCGTCGACGGCCTCGTGGCGCAGCGAGCCGGGGTAGTCTTCGCAGGTGTGGGTGCCGTTGGACGAATAGATGCCGAACTTCAGCCCGCGGTCGTTGACATACTGCGCCAGCGCCGGAATGCCGGCGGGGAAGGTCGCCTTGTCCCATTGGAGTCTGCCGTCCTTGTCGCGCTCCGAGCTTTGCCAGCAGTCTTCGATATTCACATAGGTGTAGCCGGCGTCCTTGAGCCCGCTTTTGTCCATCGCGTCGGCAATCTCTTGGATCAGCGTTTCGCTGATGTGCGAGGCAAACAGGTTCCAGCTCGACCAGCCCATCGGCGGCGTCAGCGCGGCGCCGTTGTTGTAGGGCGCGGTGGTACGTTCGTTGAGCTGCAGCTTGTGCGCCGCCTGCTTGACGGTGCAAACCGGACAGAACTCCTTTTGCTTGATTTTGACCGCGGCCGCGGCGGCGGCAGCAACAGCCGCGCCTGCGCCTGCGGCGGCGAGAGCGGATTTGAGAAGTTTTTTGTTTTGCATGGTTGGTTCTCCTTTATTACAAGATCCCGAAGGAACGCATGATAAACACTGTGATAAACAAACTCACCATCGAGCCGGCCGACGTCCAGACCACAAACTGTGCGCCGAGCTGGTCGTCGCCGCCGATCTCGCTGACCATGACGGAGCTCGATACGGCGATCGGCGAGGCAAAGATTGCGACGAGCGCGGGGTATTCCACCCGGCTCATCGGCAAAACGCCGAAATGAGAAAGCAGCACTGCGCCGCCGATTGCAAGAAAAGGCGCAACCACCAGACGCATCAGCACGCCGAGCGTGATTTGCCGTCGCAGCGCTTTGACGGCGGAAAAATCAAACCGCGCACCCAAAACGACCAAAGCCAGAGGCGTTGCGGCTTTGGACGCGATGGACAGCGCCGAAAAGAAAAACGGACAGTCGCGCTGCAGCAAAAACCACGGCTCGCCCATCGGATTTTTCGGCAGCAGCATCCGCACGCCCACCGTGACGATGCCGAGAAAGACGGCGATGATCAGCGGATTTTTCAGCGTGCGCACAAAGGTTTGCAGCGCGGAGGGCTTCTTTTCACCCGCGTAGCGCGACAGACAGATGACCGCCAGCGTGTTGAACAGCGGGATCGTCACCGCCGTTGCAACCGCCGTAAACGCCACCGCCGGCGCGCCGCCGAGCGCTTCGGCGAGGGGAATGCCCACAATGGCGCAGTTGGAGCGGTAGACGCATTGGATAAACGGCCCCTTTTGCAGCCGGTCGGGGATCAGCAGCTTTGCGAGCAAAACGCCGATGGCGTAGAGCGCGAGCACCGCCGCGGCGCAGTAGCCCACCGCACTCCACCGCACGTCCCGCAGCGATTCGATCTCATAAATATTGCAATACAGCAGCAGCGGCAAAAACACGCGGAACACGAGCTTGTTGGCCTTCAGAAAAAACGCGTCGTCGGCAAACCGGAGCCGCCGCAGCGCATAGCCGAGCGCCGCGAGCAGCAAAATCGGCAGCACGGCGTTGAGCGCGTAGAGGAACACCTGTCCCAATTTTATCACCTTCTGTTGATGTAAGAATACCACAGTCGACACTCGTTCGTCAATAGTTGTTAGCGACCAGCGACCAGCGATCAGCGACCAGTGGTAAGGATTGAACCCAGCCGGAAAAGAGCGGCAAAGGCGGGCGTTCAAACCTCTTCAGTCACGCGCATTGGATGCTTCAGCTTTACCGAAAAGCTTGTTAGCGCGTGCCACCTTCCCCGCCTTCGGGGAAGCCAAGAGTGCTTCGGATTCAAGATCACACTTTCGCAAAAGGCAAAACTTCCTTGCCCTCCCCGCAGGCGGAGAGGTTGCGGGTCGCCAGTGGCGACCTCTCAGCCTCTGGCTGAGAAGCAACGACCGAGTTGCGGGTGTCCAGTGGACACCTCGCGAAGCGAAGCAACGACCGAGGCTGGAGCCGAGAACGGCAGGCGAGAATGTCAGTGCGCATCGCATCTCCTGCGGCTTGCATCACACCGCATCCCTAGTCCCTGGTCGCTAGTCCCTAGTCCCTAGTCCCTAGTCCCTAGTCCCTTGTCCCTAGCACCTGGTCCCTAGTCCCTTGTCGCTGGTCCCTGATCGCTGACCGCTCCAACGTCTACGACCGTCAAAACTTCGCCCTCCACGCGGAACGCCACGTCAAACGACGCGTAGCGCATCTTATACACGCGGCCGGGGTCGTCCTGGTAGCCCGGGCGCGGATCGAACGAAAGCACCTGCAAAAGCGCCGCGCGCTTTTCTTCGGGCAGTTTTTCGAGCAGCGTTTCGTCGCATACGACCTGCAGCGTGCCGCCCGTTTTGGCAAACCCGCTTTTCGCCTGCGGCACAGCGTCGGCGTAGGGGAGATAGGGCTTGATATCGAACACCGGCGTGCCGTCGCAAAGATCGCCGCCCGCAACGTGCAAAACCGGCGTGCCGTCGGATTGGATCTCCACGCGTTCAAGCCGGACGCACGAGAGCGCCACCGGGTTGGGGCGAAACGGCGCGCGCGACGCAAACACACCCACGCGGGTGTTGCCGCCGAGTTTGGGCGGGCGGACGGTCGGCGTATCGCTGCTGCCGGCGCGGTCAAATTGCCACAGCAGCCACAGATGGGAATACCCCTCGATCCCGCGGACGTAATCGGGATTGCAAAACGGCGGCAAAAACACCACCCGGCCCTGCAGATCGCCCGCCAGTCCGCTTTGGCGCGGCAGACCGAATTTATCCGGAAAATCGCAGCGGTATACGGCCACGGGCCGCAGCGTCAATGTCTGCATGGCGGCGCCTCCTTTCCGCACGGCATAGATTCTTTTTTGCAAAATAGAATATGTAATGAACATATTATAGCAGATTGTCTTCGGAATTGCAATTGACTTTTGCAAGTCAGACAAGTATAATAGACTAGATAGTTTCAATCACGGAGGGATACAGCCATGATTTCATTTGCACTCGAAAACAAGCAGTTCCGCGTGCTGCGGGACGGCAAACCGGTTTTTACGGTTGCCCAGGGCGCTTCGGTGGCCGAGGTTGCCAATATCGACGCCAACTACAAAATGAGCCGCGGCAGCTTTGTGCTCAAGGAAAAAGTGATCGGCCGCCGGCCGCTGTTTGTGGTGGATATGCAAACGACCGACGACGGCGTGCTGCTGGTGCTCGACGAGGGCAAGCTGAAAATTGAAACGCAGTACGGCGGCGAACGGATCCGGGTGACGCCGGTGGGGCTTGCCGTCTATGACCGGTTGTATCTGCGCGTAGACGCGGCAAAGGACGAATCCGTTTACGGTACGGGCGAAACCTTCAGCGAGTTTGATCTGCGCGGGTGCAAAAGCGACGTTTGGGTCAGCGAGCACATCAACGCGATGCAGATCGCGCGCAAGGTGCTGCGGATCGCTACGAAAACCAAGCGCGACAACAAAAAGAAAAAGTTTGAATCCTACGCGTCGTACTACGTCCAACCGACGTTTCTTTCGTCGCGCAAATATTTCTTCCATTCCGACGCGACGACCATCTCCCGCTTCGATTTCACATCCGACACCGAACACAAGATTCAGATCGACCCGTCTGCGCCGTTTTATTTCGGCTTCGGGGCAACGTTTGAACAGGTGCTCGAAAATCTGACCGATCTCATCGGCCGCCAGATTATGCTGCCCGACTGGGTCCACAACGGCGAGATCCTCGGCGTGCAGGGCGGCACCGCGATCATGGACAAAAAGCTAAAGACCGCCCTCGACCACGACATGGCTGTGGCCGGTGTGTGGATCCAGGACTGGGAGGGCCGCCGCGTGACGGCCGTCGGCAAACAGCTTTACTGGAACTGGGTGTGGGACGAGGAGCTGTACCCCGATCTCGACAAGCGCATCGGGGAATACGCCGCAATGGGGGTCAAAATCCTCGGCTATTGCAACACCTTCCTCGCTGTGGAAAAACCGCTGTATAAAATCGCCGCCGAAAAAGGCTACCACCTTCCCGGCCGCTATGGTCGATCTGACGAACCCCGACGCCTACGAGTGGATCAAGGGCGTGATCAAAGAGCACATGATCGGCTTCGGCCTTGCCGGCTGGATGGCGGACTTCGGCGAATATCTGCCGACCGACTGTGTGCTTTACAGCGGCGAAGACCCCTTCGTTGTCCACAACACCTGGCCGGCGCTTTGGGCCAAATGCAACCGCGAAGCGATCCGCGAGACCGGCAACGAGGGCAAGATCATGTTCTTTACCCGCGCGGGCTATACCGGCACCGGCAGATATTCCACCATGATGTGGAACGGCGACAACCATGTGGACTTTTCGGTCGATCTCGGTTTGCCGTCGGTCATCCCGGCGATGCTGTCGCTGACCTGCTGCGGTTTCGGTCTGAGCCATTCCGATATCGGCGGCTACACGACGTTTTATAACCTCAAGCGTTCCGAGGAGCTGTTTATGCGCTGGTGCGAAATGAACGCGTTTTCGCCGCTTTTGCGCGGCCACGAAGGGCTCAACCCCGACCTCAACGCCCAGTTTGACGCGAGCGAACCCGTTTTGCGCCACGGCAAATATATGAGCCAAATCCACAAGCAGCTCAAACCCTATCTCGTTGTCGCCGACCGCAAAAACAGCGAGACCGGCGTCGGCATCGTGCGTCCGCTGTTCTTCTACTATGACGAGGCGCGCGCTTACAAGGAGATGCACGAATATCTGCTCGGCCGCGATATCCTTGTGGCGCCGGTGATCGAACAGGGCGCCACGACGCGCGACGTCTATTTGCCGGAGGACGGCTGGATCCACGCGCCGACCGGCAAGCAATATCGCGGCGGCATCCACACTGTCGAAGCGCCGATCGGTTCGATCCCGGTGTTTTACCGCAAGGACGCGGACGAAACCGTAAAAGCTATCATGGAAAATCTTGTTTTCCCGACCACGGAGGATCTTTATGCTTGAACATCTCAACAATGTCAACGACGTGCGTATCTGCTCCGTTTTTGACGACTGTTTCAAAACCTACGGCCGCGTGATCGACGGCATCGACTTTTCGCCCCTTTGCGATTATCTTACAGCGCAGACGCCCGTGCCCGAA
>CACWJV010000229.1 GCA_902761265.1 Oscillospiraceae bacterium
CTTTGCCAAAAAGCTGCAATCCTTGAATCCGCCGGCGATCACCGCGGCATAGGGCGCGGAGTCGGGCGTGACGTTGAAATCGCCGGTAAAAAACGCGGGATGCCCTGCGGCGATTTCGGTGCCGCGCGAGGCGACCAGCTCAGCGCCTTTTTGCATCGCGGTCTCACCTCTGTGGTCGAGGTGCGTGTTGAGATGGACGAGCATTTTACCGCTCTCTTTTTCCCGCAGCTTTGCCCACGAGCAGATGCGGATGCACGCCGCGTCCCATCCCTTGCCGGGCTTTTCCGGCGTTTCCGACAGCCAGAACGAGCCGGAATCAATCAGCTCGAACTTGTCCTTTTTGTAAAACACCGCCGAAAATTCGCCCGCTTCCTTGCCGTCGTCGCGGCCGATACCGACCGAGGCGTAGTCCGGCAGACACGCACGCAGGGCGTTCATCCAGCCGATGTGCGCCTCCTGCACACCCAAAAGATCCGGGTCGGCGTTATAGATCGTGCGGACCACCAGCGGGGTGCGCGCCGGCCAGTTCGCACATAAAAGATTGAAGCTCATAATTTTCATTGTCGTTCCTCCTTCGGGTCATGTTGCACCTTTACTTTACCACAAAGCGCGGCGAAATGCAACGTTTGTTTTTGCAACAGTGTTTCTTTTTTGAGAAAAATCATAGCGGGCTTTTCTGCGCGGCGCACCGGCTGCCATTGTGTACAACGTCCGGCGCGTCCCTCAGCCCTTGGCCCTCGCCCCTTGGCCCTAAAAAACCGCCGTCCGAACGGACGACGGTTTTTGTTCTGTTCACTAAGCACTAAGCACTGTGCACTCAAATTATTTCGCAGATTCTTCCACGGCAACCGCGCAAGCGACGGTCGCGCCGACCATCGAGTTGTTGCCCATGCCGATCAGACCCATCATTTCCACGTGGGCGGGCACGGAGGACGAACCGGCGAACTGGGCGTCGGAATGCATACGGCCGAGGGTGTCGGTCATACCGTAGGAAGCCGGGCCGGCTGCCATGTTGTCCGGGTGGAGCGTACGGCCTGTGCCGCCGCCGGAAGCCACGGAGAAGTATTTCACGCCGTTTTCGTTGCACCATTTCTTGTAGGTGCCGGCAACCGGATGCTGGAAGCGGGTCGGGTTGGTGGAGTTGCCGGTGATGGAAACGCCGACGTGCTCCAGCTGCATGATCGCCACGCCTTCGGGCACGTTGTCCGCGCCGTAGCAGCGCACCTTGGCGCGCTCGCCGTCGGAATAGGCTTTTTCTTCGACGATGGTGACCGTTTCGGTGTAGGGATCAAACGCGGTCTTCACATAGGTGAAGCCGTTGATGCGGGAGATGATCATCGCGGCGTCTTTGCCGAGACCGTTGAGGATCACGCGCAACGGCTTGACACGCACTTTGTTGGCGTTGAGGGCGATTTTGATCGCGCCTTCCGCGGCGGCAAAGCTTTCGTGGCCGGCAAGGAAGCAGAAGCATTCCGTCTCTTCGGAAAGCAGCATTTTGCCGAGGTTGCCGTGGCCGAGGCCGACCTTGCGGTTTTCCGCAACGGAACCGGGAATGCAAAACGACTGGAGACCTTCGCCGATGGCGGCAGCCGCGTCGGCAGCCTTGGTGCAGCCCTTCTTGAGCGCGATGGCGCAGCCGACGGTGTAGGCCCAGACGGCGTTTTCAAAGCAGATGGGCTGGGTTTCGCGGACGATCTTGTCCACGTCGATGCCCTTTGCGAGGGTGAGCTCTTTGCATTCTTCGATGGAAGAGATGCCGTATTCCTTCAAAACAGCGAGGATCTTGTCCACGCGTCTCTCGTAGTTTTCAAACAAAGCCATGGTTTCTACCTCCTTATTCCTTGCGCGGATCGATATATTTTGCGGCGTCGGCGAATCTGCCGTAGGTGCCTTTTGCCTTTTCATAGGCGGTGTTCGGATCGTCGCCCTTCTTGATGAAGTCGGTCATTTTGCCGAGCGAAACGAATTCATAGCCGATCACCTGATCGTCTGCGTCAAGCGCCATGCGGGTGACATAGCCTTCGGCCATTTCGAGATAGCGCACGCCCTTATATTTGGTGCCGTACATCGTGCCCACCTGGGAACGAAGGCCTTTGCCGAGGTCCTCAAGACCTGCGCCGACGGTCAGACCGTCATCGGAAAACGCGGACTGGGAACGGCCGTATACGATTTGCAGGAACAATTCGCGCATTGCGGTGTTGATCGCGTCGCACACAAGGTCGGTGTTGAGCGCTTCGAGAATCGTTTTGCCCGGCAAAATCTCGCTGGCCATCGCGGCGGAATGGGTCATGCCCGAGCAGCCGATGGTTTCGACGAGGGCTTCCTCAATAATACCGTTTTTGATGTTGAGCGACAGCTTGCAGGCGCCCTGCTGCGGTGCGCACCAGCCGACACCGTGGGTGAAGCCGGAAATGTCCTTGATCTCGTAAGCCTTGACCCATTTGCCCTCTTCGGGAATGGGCGCCGGACCGTGGTGCGGTCCCTTGGCGACCGTACACATTCTTTCAACTTCGTTTGAATAGTTCATGCTGCTTGTACTCCTTTCGGATTGTTAAAAATTGGTAGTGCTCTTTGCAATTGTAGACGAGCGACGCGTCAAACGATACCGACGCGGCGGTGCACCCGAGGCGCATCGCGGCGCGCACGGACGAGGCGAGATCGACGGGGCGGCGCTGGTTGTCTACGGTTAAAACCAGCGTTGCCGCGTCAAACAGCACCTTGCCGCTTTGCAGTTTGATGGGCGTTGTGTTGAGCTTTTCAAACCGCGGATAATACGCCGCTTTGGCGAGTGTGGCGGGCTTCCCCGTTTTGCCGTTTTCAAACAGCGACACGTCCTCTTTGAGCGTGATCGTCAGCGTATAGCCGCCGTCTTTGTTCTTTTCGGCGGCGTAGGTTTTGAGATCGGACGGCTGCAGCGCAACCGTTTTGTTTGCCGGCGGCAGCAAAGCGCGCGCCGCCGTGCCGTCGGCGGTTTTGCCGTTTTGGATCTTGTAGCTTTTTTTGCGCGAACCGCTGAACAATCGCATCAGATTGTCCACTGTGCCGGAAAACGCGGCGCGGGAAACCTTGTATTGTTCCATCTTGACGGTCTTTTTCGCTGTGAGCTGATACGTCGCGCCGCCCTTGGCAAGACCGAGCGCCCGGTTGTAGGCCTTGACCGCCTGCCACGCGGTGTGCGGCAGACCGTTTGTGTCGGTCGTTTCGCGGATTTCGTCGCTCAGCGGGCCGGGGGCGTATTTGCCTTTTTCGAGCCGGAACGGCCGCACTTTAAACCGGTAGGTGCGGTTCGGCCGGAGATTGCGCACGGTCATCCGGTCGTGGCCGCTCAGACCGTAGAGCCGGAAATCCTTTTTCTCTTTGTCATAGACGTAGATTTCGTAATGCGTTGCGCCCTTGGCCGCTTTCCAGCGGAGGGTCACGGTGTCCGTGGAAAGATCGCCGACGCGCAGCTTTTTGAGCGCATAGGGCGCGGTCACGGCATAGACGTCGTCGCTCGGCGCACCCCAGCGTGTGCCGTCTTCGGTTTTTTGAAACGCGCGCACATGAAAGCGGTAGGTTTTGCCGCGTTCGAGTCCGGGGATCACGCCGGTGGTGGCCGTGGTGGTCAGCAGCGTTTTGTATTTGCCCTTTGTCTCGTTATAGCAAGTGACGCGGTAGCCTGTGGCGTCGGGCACGGCCTGCCATTGGAGTGTGACGATGTTGTTGTCGGAAAGGCTGCTGGTCACCGTCGCCACCTGCGCGAGCGCGGGCGCATCCTCGGCGGCAAGGACGCACGGCGCAAACAGACCGAGCGCGCATACCGTCAGCAGCAAAAGAAAGAGTCGTTTCATGGCTTCCTCCGGGTTCAAAATGGACAATTTTGAAAAAGTTATGCATAAACGCTTGCATTTTTTATTAGATTGTTATAAAATAAAATATCATAAATCGGACCGCTGCGAAGCGGGATTTTTTCATTAAAGGACTTGGTACACATGTTTCCTCTTTACACCAGCGATCATATCGATCTGATGATGATGCTTGAATTCGGCATCCGTATGATCCTTGCCATGGCCTGCGGCACGGTGATCGGCTATGAACGTTCCCGCCGGTTCAAAGGCGCCGGTCTGCGTACCCATGTGATCGTGTGCTGCGCCGCCGCGCTGCTTATGGTCATCTCCAAATACGGGTTTTCCGATCTGTCTTCCGCCGCAGCCCACACGCTGAGCGGTACCCGCGACGCCGACCCGGCCCGTATTGCGGCGCAGGTTGTCAGCGGCATCAGCTTTTTGGGCGCAGGCGTGATTTTCAAAAATAAGGGCGCGGTCAGCGGATTGACCACAGCGGCCGGCCTTTGGGCCACCAGCGGCATCGGTCTGGCCATCGGCGGCGGCATGTATGTGCTGGGTGTGTTTACCACCGCGCTGATTGCTTTGTTCCAGTTTTTGCTGCACAAGTTCAAGGTCGGCTCGGAATCCATGCCGCTGTATGCCATCTCGTTTACCGTGCTGCAAAGCAAGGATTTCCAGCAGGCGCTGGACGAACAGCTCAAGGAGTGGGCGATCCATCTGGTGGATATGAAGATGTCGAAAAAAGACAACGGCAAAGTGACCTACGATCTGTCGCTGCGCGCGTCCTACCGGCTCGGCACAAAAGAGATCCTCGCGTTTTTCAACAGCCGCGAAGACGTCGAGAAGGTGTCGGTCATCATGCCGTGATCAGTGGTTAGCGGTTAGTGCTTAGTGGTTAGTACGCCTGTGTTTCGGTTGAAACACAGGCGTTTTTTTGTACTTCGCGTCCTGATCGCCGGTCCCTTGTCCCTGGTCCCTTGTCCCTCAAACCTTGCTTTCGTCAAAGTCGATCACAATTTCGCTGCGCTTCGGCTCGAGCTTGGTCAGCTTGACGCCGGCGGCGTGAAACATCCGCTTGGACGCCCGGGTCATCGGCGTGTCGGCATATTTGTCGGAGAGATACACGACCTCGCGGATCCCGCTTTGGATGATCGCCTTGGCGCATTCGTTGCACGGGAACAGCGCCACATAGATCCGGCAGCCGGCAAGGTTCGCGCCGGCGTTGTTGAGAATCGCGTTGAGCTCCGCGTGGCAGACGTAGGGGTATTTCGTGTCGTAGGCGTCGCCCTCGCGCGCCCAGGGGAATTCGTCGTCGGAGCAGCCGGTCGGAAAGCCGTTGTAGCCGACGGACATGATCTTGTTGTGATCGTTCACAATGCAGGCGCCTACCTGCGTGTTGGGGTCTTTGCTGCGGTAGGACGAAAGCATGGCAACTCCCATAAAGTATTCGTCCCAGGAAAGATAATCGCTGCGTTTCGGCATGACAGTTCCTCCTTATTCCACACCTCTGTAATATAATCCGCGGGTAAATTTGCCTTTGGCCGGCTTGCCCTTGCGATAGGCGTCGAGCACGGCGTCGACCATTTGCCGCGGTTCATCCGAAAAGAAAAACAAAAGAAAGTCCATCTCCCCGAGTTCGCCCATCCGGTCGCCGAGATAGATCGGGTGCGCGTTGAGCACTTCGGCCGAGCCGAACCGGCAGCGCACCGGGAAGCGGATGCCCTTGCGGTCGGT
>CACWJV010000230.1 GCA_902761265.1 Oscillospiraceae bacterium
CTTAAAGATTTTAAAGTTAATAGATACAATAAACCATTATGTTCAATGAAATTAAAAGGTAATGATTTAGTAGTATCAGTAACGGATAAAGTAGGTAGTGAAGTATTTATTACTACACATAATGGTAATGCTTTAAGATATGACATAAATGAAATCACTCCTCGTTGGGAAATGGAATCGGAAGGGGCGAAGGATTGAGGAATCAGGGGTTGAAGGGTCGCGCGGCGCAGGCTGAGAAGTTGAGAACAATGGAACCTATCAATTTGGCACTTTGCAGCAGACTGCGCGCCTTCACGGAATCTCTTCGTTTCTTAGCCCCTAAATTCCTAATTTCCAATCAATCACAGCGTTGCCGCCATGACAGCCTTGATCGTGTGCATGCGGTTTTCCGCTTCGTCAAACACGATGGACTGCGCCGATTCGAACACGTCGTCGGTCACTTCCATGCAGTCGATCCCGAATTTTTCATAGATTTCCTGCCCGACTGTGGTTTTGAGATCGTGGAACGCCGGCAAACAATGCATAAACCGGCACTGCGGCCCTGCGTTTTGCAGCAGCGCGCCGTTGACCTGATACGGCAGCAGCGCGTCGATACGCTCTTTCCAAACAGAATCGGGCTCGCCCATCGAGACCCAGACGTCGGTGTAGATCACGTCGGCGTCTTTGGTCGCCGCCATCGGATCTTCGATGAATTCGAGCACGGCGCCGGTTTCTTTGGCGATTTGCTCACACTGCGCGATCAGATCGGCGCTCGGGAAATACGCCTTCGGTGCGCAGGCCACAAAGTGCATGCCCATCTTCGCGCAGCCGACCATCAGGGAGTTTCCCATATTGTAGCGTGCGTCGCCCATATAGACGAGCTTGACGCCGCTGAGACGACCGAAATGTTCTTTGATCGTCAGAAAATCGGCGAGGATCTGGGTCGGGTGGAATTCGTTGGTTAAGCCGTTCCACACGCGCACGCCGCTGTATTTTGCCAGTTCCTCCACGATCTGCTGGCCGAAGCCGCGGTATTCGATCCCGTCGAACATGCGGCCAAGGACGCGGGCGGTGTCGGCGATGCTTTCCTTTTTGCCGATCTGGGAGCTTTTGGGATCCAGATAGACCGGGTGCATCCCGAGATCCGCCGCCGCCACTTCAAACGCGCAGCGCGTGCGGGTGCTGGTCTTTTCAAAGATCAGCGCGATATTTTTACCCTCACAAAGCCGGTGGGGTACACCGGCTTTCTTTTTGGCTTTTAAATCCGCTGCAAGATCGAGCAGCTCGCTGATCTCGGCGGGCGTAAAGTCGAGCAATTTGAGAAAATTTCTGCCTTTGAGCGTACCCATAACAAGTCCTCCTTACAGCACTTTTGCAAGGAACGATTGCAGCCGTTCGCTTTGCGGATGGTTGAAAATGGCGTCCGGCGTTCCCTCTTCGGCGATCACGCCGTCGGCAAGGAACAAAATGCGGTTGGCAACTTCGCGCGCGAAGCCCATTTCGTGGGTGACGACGACCATCGTCATGCCTTCGTTGGCGAGCTCTTTCATCACGTCGAGCACTTCCCCCACCATTTCGGGGTCAAGGGCGCTTGTCGGTTCGTCAAACAGCATCACGTCGGGCTCCATGCAAAGGGCGCGGACGATGGCGACGCGCTGCTGCTGGCCGCCGGAAAGCTGGGACGGATAATCGCCGGCGCGGTCGGCGAGTCCGACACGCGAGAGCAGCTCCAGCGCCTTTTCCTGCGCCTGCTGTTTGGTGCGCTTTTTGAGTATCACGGGCGCGGTCGTCAGATTGTCCAAAATCGTCATGTGGGGAAAGAGATTGAACTGCTGAAAGACCATGCCCATTTTCTGGCGGTGGGCGTTGAGGTCGATATGCTTGTCGGTCAGATCGTCGCCTTCAAAGATGATTTTGCCGCCGGTGGGCTTTTCCAGCATATTGAGGCAGCGCAGAAATGTGCTTTTGCCGGAACCGGACGGACCGATCACGCAGACCACGTCGCCCTTGTTGATCTCGGTGTTGATGCCGTTGAGGACATTTTCACCGCCAAAGTGTTTTTCAAGATTTACGACGTTTATCATTGGTAGACAGTCTCCTTTCCAGCAATTTGAGCAGCCGTGTCAGAATGATGACGATCACAAGATAGATCGCTGCAAGCAGCGTGAGTGTGACCACGGATTGGAATGTGTTATTACGGATCAGGAACAGCGCACGGGTGACGTCGACCACGGCGACATAGCCGGCAACGGACGTTTCCTTGACCAGCGCGATCAGCTCGTTGCCGATGGCAGGCAGAATATAGCGCACCGCCTGCGGCAAAATAATCTTGCGCATGGTCTGCATCTTGGACAGGCCGAGGCTGCGTCCGGCCTCCATCTGGCCGACATTGACGGCGTTGATGCCGGAGCGGATCAGCTCCGCCATATACGCGCCTGAATTGATACCGAAGGCAACGATGCCGACAACGATCCCCTTTGCCTGTACCAGAATGATAAAGTAAAAGATCATCAGCAGCACAACCATCGGGATGCCGCGCACCACGGTGGTATAGATGTCACAGAGCAGCGCAAGCGGCCGGAGGGCTTTACTGTCCTCTGCAAAGTACTTGATCACCGCAATCAGCGTACCGATGACCACGCCGATCGCAAGCGCGCCGAGCGTGATGATGGCGGTATTTTTCAAGCCGTCCAGCACCATCTGATACATGCCGCGGGTGATGAAAATATCAACAAATTTTTGAAAAAAATCAATGATAGCCTGCATGGTATGTTCTCCCTAAAAGATAGGCTGTATCTTCCGATACAGCCAAGCCGTTATCTTGATGTTGTTATGCTGCCGTTGCGGGATCGACGAAGTCCGCACCGTACTGCTCAAACAGGCCATTGATTGTGCCGTCGGCAAGCAGAGAAGCGAGGATTGTGTTGATCTCGGCGATGAGCGCGTCGTTGCCGAGCTTTGTGGCAAAGCCGTAGGGCTCGGTCGTCATCGCTTCGTCCAGGATGACGAGCTTGTCGGCGTTCTCTTCGTTATAGGCGGCGACCATATCCTTCGCGGTGAGGTCGTCGATGATCCACGCGTCCACTTTACCGGTGGTCAACGCGATCTGGGCGTCGGCGTTGGCCTGGAAGGCGTTGTTCGCGAAGCCGTTGTTGTTGCAGTACAGTTCGGCGGTGGTGCCGGTCTGGAGCGACACGGTCTTATCCTG
>CACWJV010000231.1 GCA_902761265.1 Oscillospiraceae bacterium
AACAAAACGGCATAGACGGCAACGAACACCAAAAGACGCAGCCAGAGCCCCGAAAACACCGGCAGACCGGCGAGCTTTTGCACGGTGACCACATTGAACGGGTTAAACGTTGCAGCCGTAAAGCCCCAGGCGATGGCAACCAGACTGATGCCGAGGCCGACCAGCGAATCCCACCCGAGCGCCAGCGACACCGCAACGGCGATCGGCAC
This sequence comes from Oscillospiraceae bacterium, assembly GCA_902761265.1. Classification (GTDB taxonomy): domain Bacteria; phylum Bacillota; class Clostridia; order Oscillospirales; family Acutalibacteraceae; genus UBA6857. The sequence goes on from CACWJV010000231.1 coordinate 210, forward strand.
AAGCGTCAGCGATTCTTCGAGGATGCCCGCCGTGGACGAAAGCAGCATACACACAAAAATCACAATCGCCATCAGCAGATACTTTCGGTTTTGGAACCGGCGGATCAGCGACGCCATGATGTATCGCAGCACGCCGACCTTGTCGAGAATCAAAAACGAGCCGCCGATGAAAAAGATGATCAGAATGATTGCGATACCCGTCGACGCCTGGCTGCTGGTAAAGCAAAGAATCGGCGAGAGTACGATCTTCCAGACCGGCATTTTATAGGCCAGTTCGTGATAGGTGCCGTTCACAATCGCCTCGTGGCCGTCGATCTCGGTCAGATCGAATTCGCCGCGCTGCAGCACCTGGGTGAGCACGCCGACAAACACGAGGATCGCCACCAGCACGAGCGTGATGGCGAGCATGGTCTTTTTGTTGAGCGAAAGGCCGAGCTCGGCGTCTTTCTTTTCGGTTGTCTGTGCAGTATCCATAGTTACAGATTCCTTTCCAGATGTACCAGGAAGTCCTGAATATTTGTCACAAGCCCCTTGACCGACAGCGATCCGCGGTCGTGCAGCTTGTTGACGGCAAATTCGGAGATGTCCACAGAATAGATATAGACCGGACGGATCACGCCGTCCGTTTCGCAGTAGGCCGGCGTCATGTTGCCGGTGGCGATGGTGTGCAGTTGGGTGGCAAGGCAGATCACCGTGGTCGCTTTGCGCGTGTGTTCCCGCATGGCGTTTTGGGCGTCATAGACGTTAGGAATCACCTCGGGCAGCGGTCCGTCGTCGCGGATAGAGCCGGCGAGCACAAACGGCTTTTGCGCTTCAATCAGCGCGTGCATCACGCCGGTGTGCAGGTCATACTGTTTTAAAAACGCGTCGATTGATCCGGCCTTGCGCACCAGATTGATCGTATGCAGATGGTGGTAGTGGCCGTTTTCGATCAGCTTTTTGCTGTAGATATCCTGCCCGAGCCCCGTGTGAAACAGCGCGGCCTCCAGATCGTGCGTCGCCAGCGCGTTGCCGGCAAACAAACAGTCGCAGTAGCCTTTTTTGATGAGATCCGCCATCGCGTTGCGGGAGTCGTTGTCAAACACACACGCCGGGCCGAGCACCCAGACGATATAGCCGTGGTCGCGGTCGTGGCGCAAAATCTCATAGAGCTGGTCGTATTCGCGGGAAAACGACGTTTCGCGCGACTGCCCGGTGCGAAACGCGAACGCGCCGGAGGCGTTTTCCTCCGGGCGAAGGAAGCAGTTTGCGTGGACAAACACGCCCGCCGTGCCGTCGTCTTTGCGGCCGACAACAACCTTGTCGCCTTTTTGCACGCGGCGCGGCTCCGTCACAACCGGCTCGCCGTCCCGGATTACCACACAGCAGTCCATGCGGCTTTGGCGAAGCAGGCGCAAGAAATTGCGGAAATGTCATCAAAAACCCTCCATTCATGATGCTTTTACACATTATAGCACGAAAGCGCCAAGTATTGCAACCTTCGCCGCCGGAAAAGAAAGTATATTTTTCTTAAAATTCTTGGATTTTACTATTGCCTTTTTCCGTAAAATTTGAGATAATATACTGAAATATCAGAGTCCACAACTCTTTTGAAGGTGATCACTTGACTGAAAATCAACAACTCGCCGCCCTGTTGTTTCCCGACGTAACAAAAACGGTGGACGATCTGGAGCAGCAGTTCCCGCCGCGCGACTTAAAAGACGGCGCCCGCGTCACGCGCTTTGCGCCCAGCCCCACCGGCTTTTTGCATATCGGCGGTTTGTTTTCCGCCCTCATCTCCAAGCTGAACGCAACCACGACCGCCGGCGTGTTTTTGCTGCGGATCGAGGATACCGATAAAAAGCGCGAGATCGAAGACGGCGTGTCCGAAATCATCAAAGGTCTGCGCGCGTTCGGCGTCGACCCCGACGAGGGCGTCATGGGATTTGAGCAGGAAAGCGGCAAATACGGTCCCTACCAGCAAAGCCGCCGCGCCGGGATCTATCACGTTGTTGCAAAAAAGCTCGTCGAGGACGGTCTCGCCTATCCGTGCTTTTGCACCGAAGAGGAGCTCGGCGCCATCCGCGAAAAGCAGGAGGCGCTGCAGCTTGACACCAAGGGCTACTACGGCGAATGGGCGGTCTATCGCGACACGCCGTTTGAAAAGCAAAAAGCGCTGCTCGCAGAAGGCAGACCCTATACCCTGCGCCTGCGCTCGCCCGGCAGCCCCGATAAACGCATCAGCTTTGACGATCTGATCAAGGGCAAGATCGAGATGCCCGAAAACGTGCAGGACGTCGTGCTGCTCAAGCAGGACGGCATCCCGACCTACCACTTCGCCCACGCGGTGGACGACCACTTTATGCGCACCACGCACGTCATCCGCGGCGACGAATGGATCTCCTCGGTGCCGCTGCACATCCAGCTGTTCAAGGTCTGCGGCTTCCGTGTGCCGAAATACGCGCACATCGCGCCGATTATGAAAGAGGAAAACGGCGGCAAACGCAAGCTTTCGAAACGCAAGGATCCCGAAGCGGCTGTGACCTATTACGCCGAACAGGGTTATCCGAAGGAGAGCGTGCTCGAATATCTGTTGACACTGGCCAACTCCAACTTTGAAGACTGGCGGCGTGCGAACCCGACAGCGGACCAACGCGCGTTTCCGTTCAATCTTAAAAAGATGAGCACCTCCGGCGCGCTGTTCGATCTGACGAAGCTCGGCGATGTGAGCAAAAACGTGATCTCCGTGATGTCGGCGGAAACCGTATTCGAAAAAGCCCTCGCCTGGGCCAAAGACTTTGACCCGCAGCTTTACGAGCTGCTCCGCCGCGACCCTATGCGCAGCACGGCGATCTTCGATATCGACCGCGGCGGGAAAAAACCGCGCAAGGATATTGCCAAATGGGACGAAGTCAAGGACTACGTCAGCTATTTCTTTGACGAGCTGTTCACCGTTTCGATGGCGGAGCTGCCCGACAATATCACGCCCGATCTCGCCAAAGACGTGCTGGACGCCTATACCGCCGCGTTCAATCCGGCGGACGACAAACAGCAGTGGTTTGACCGCATCAAGGATCTGTGCGCACCGCTCGGCTGCACGCCGAACGTCAAGGAATACAAACAAAATCCGGACGCCTTCAAGGGTCACGTCGGCGACGTTTCCACCGTCATCCGCGTGGCGCTCACCGGACGCAGAAACACACCCGACCTGTATGCAATCACGGCGATCTTAGGCGAAGACACCGTCCGCGCCCGGCTGCAAAAAGCAAAAGCACTGCTCGGCTGAAAGCGGAGGAAAGGATATCATCATGGAAGAATTGACCTCAAACTTTATTCACGATTTTATTGACGAGGATCTTGCAAACGGCGTGTATGACCATGTGCAGACGCGGTTCCCGCCCGAACCGAACGGCTATTTGCATATCGGCCACGCCAAGGCGATCCAGATCAATTTCACAACCGCCCAAAAATACGGCGGCGTGTGCAATCTGCGGCTCGACGACACCAACCCGTCCAAAGAGGATATGGAATATGTCGACGCGATCAAGGAAGATATTCAGTGGCTCGGCTACCAGTGGAACAAAGTGCTGTATGCCTCGAGCTATTTCGACTTTATCCACGACTGCGCGATCAAGCTGATCGAAATGGGCAAGGCCTATGTGGACGATTCCACCGCCGACGAGATCCGCCAATCCCGCGGCACGCTCACCGAGCCGGGCAGGGAAAGCCCCTATCGCAACCGTTCGGTGGAAGAAAACCTTGATTTGTTCCGCCGCATGACCGCAGGCGAATTTCCCGACGGCGCCCGCGTTTTGCGCGCGAAGATTGATATGGCGTCGCCCAACCTCAACATGCGCGACCCGGTCATCTACCGCATCGCCCACATCACCCACCATCAGACCGGCGACAAATGGTGCGTCTATCCGCTGTATGACTTTGCGCATCCGCTGTCCGACACCAAAGAAGGCGTTACCCATTCGCTGTGTTCGCTCGAATTCGAAAACCACCGGCCGCTGTACGACTGGTTTTTGCGCGAGCTGGGTTTGCCGCATCCGTCGCGCCAAATCGAATTTGCACGGCTCAACCTCAACTACTGCCTGACGAGCAAACGCAAATGTCTGCAGCTTGTCAACGAAGGCATCGTGGACGGTTGGAACGATCCGCGTATGGCCACCATCTGCGGTATGCGTCGGCGCGGCTATCCGGCGGCGGCGATCCGCGATTTCATTAACCGCGTGGGCGTGTCCAAGGCGTATTCCGTGGTGGACTTCGGGCTGCTGGAGGCGTGCGTGCGCGACAACCTCAACCAAAACGCGCCGCGCTGCATGGCGGTTTTGCGGCCGCTCAAGGTTGTGATCGACAACTATCCGGACGATCTCGAGGAAGAGATCGAGCTGCCGGTCAATCAGGAAAAACCCGAAATGGGCACACGCATCACGAAGTTTTCCAAAACGCTGTTTGTCGAACAGGAGGACTTCATGAAGGAGCCGCCGAAAAAGTATTTCCGTCTGTTCCCGGGCAACGAAGTGCGGCTC
>CACWJV010000232.1 GCA_902761265.1 Oscillospiraceae bacterium
ATCGTTGCGGTGACGGGCGTCAACGCCTTTACCGATGTGTTCAAAACCGACAACGACGCGGTCAAAACCGTGGCGCTTTCCGCGATGCCGGAGACGGAGAAGGAAAGTTGTTTGCAGTTCCTTTCAAAATTCGCGCCGTTCTACGGCCGTACGATCGATTTTGAAGAGCTCGGCCACTACGCGTTTCTCGATTTGCTCGAGCCGGGTAACCCCAACGGCTTGTATGCGTCGTTTTTCGGTGTGCCGGAGCCGGAAACGCAATCGGCCGATCCTGCCGGTCGGTTCCATCTTTCGGACGGCGGTTGGCGCTATTACAAAATCCCGTTTTCCAATTTGTCCTCGATTGCGTCGCAGTTCGATCTCGATTTGATCGGCTTTGCCAACCGCGAAGACTACTATTTCTATGACGGCAACTACTATTTCTCCGCCGCCGAGGTACAATCCGGCGTTAAACGCGACATCCGGCCGGAGCTGGTTTCGTCCAAACGCACGGAGGACGGAAGCTATTATCTTGTTTGCCGGACACAGGACGGAACCGAGTTTTATTGTTTGGTTACGCTCACAAAAGAGGGCGAGACGAGCGCGTGGGATTTGCTGCGGTTGTCCGGCGAACCGCTGTTTACCGAGGAGGGAATGCCCACCGCGGCACAAAGCGGCAAAACGCTCGACTATGAGATGCGCCAGCGGGTAATTACCGCCAAAACGCAAGACAAAACGGAATACGCCACTTATGTCATCGACTATCCCTATTTCACCGACGTGACCGACCGCACGGCGATCACGATCAACACGCTCTACGGCGAGATTATCAAATCCTATAAGGAAAAGGCGCAGCAGGCCGAAAGAAACTATCAACGGTATCTTCGCCGCGGCTACGATACAAAGCTGCTTCCGGCGTATACCTATGTGCTTTCGACTGTGACCTACGACCGAAACGGGCATATTTCGCTGCTCGACGAAGTGGCGTCCTATACGCCCGAAGCGATTGCCAAAGCGCAAAAGAAAGCCCTGCAGGCTGCTGAAGAAACCGGTTCGACGCCGGAAAAAACCGAAGTGCCGTTGTTCCCGACCATTACCTACTCCGGTGTTACCGTAGATACCTCCACCGCCGGGATCCTCAAAAGAGAGGACGTTTTCGGTACGGATTTCCAAACATACCAGGACAAGCTCGCCGCGATCTACAGCGAAACGTACGAGGTGCCGGCCGACCGGTTGGCGGCGGTGGGACAGGCCATCTATGATTCGACCTGGTATCTTGACGGCGACGGCATCCGCTTTTGCTATCAGGGCGAAGGGGATTGCGTCCGGTTTGTGACGCTGCCGATTTTAGAAGTGCCGTATTCCTTCTGACCAAACCAGCGCATCCGCAGGGAACCGTATCCCGCGGGTGCGCTTTTTCTTTCGTCTGCATTGCAAACGAAGGGAGAATATGGTATAATTTTGTCAGCAAACCACAAGGAGGCACAGCTATGGATTCTTTGACTCCGATCCCGGTCGACGGTCTGTCCGGTCTGTCCGACGCCGAGGTTCAAAAACGCCGCAGCGCCGGCAAAACCAACGCGTTGCCGGACGACAGCACGCAAAGCGTGTCCGCCATCGTCAAGAAAAACGTATGCACCTATTTCAACCTGATCTTTGCGATCATCGCCGTGCTGCTGATTGCAGCCGGGTCGTTCAAAAATTTGTCGTTTTTGCCGGTCGTAATCGCCAACACTGTGATCGGTATCGTACAGCAGATCCGCTCCAAAAAAGTACTCGACCAACTTTCGCTTTTGTCGAAAACGATGTGCACCGTTGTCAGAAACGGCGGCGAAAAGAAAGTGCCCACGGACGCGCTGGTGCTCGACGATCTGGTTGTTCTCGGCGAAGGACAGCAGATTCCGGCCGACGCTGTGGTGGTGGACGGGCGCGTGAGCGTCAACGAATCGCTGCTTACGGGCGAGGCGGACGAGATTGAAAAGACCGCGGGCGATACGCTGCGCTCCGGCTCGTTCATCGTAAACGGCAACTGCCGCGCAAAGCTGACCCATGTGGGCAAAGACTCCTATGCGGCAAAGCTGACGGCCAAGGCCAAGCAGGTCCAGGAAAAGCCGAGCGAAATCATCCGCGGCATCGACCTCATCATCAAGATTGCCGGCATCGCCATCATCCCGATCGGCGTGACGCTGTTTATCGAGGCGCTGGTACTCAACCACAAGACCTTTGCCGAAGGAATCACGTCGTCGGTCGGCGCTGTGATCGGTATGATCCCCGAAGGGCTCTATCTGCTGGTCACGATCGCCCTCGCGCTGGGCGCCATGCGGCTTGCGAAGCAGAAGATCCTGCTGCATGATATGCGCTCCATCGAAACGCTCGCGGGCGTCGATGTGCTGTGTGTGGACAAAACCGGCACCATCACCGACAATACGATGAAGGTCAGCGAAATCTTTGCGCCCGAGGGTTTGTCGGCGGACGGCAAAAAGGCCAACGAACGCCTGCTTGCGCAATACGTCCACACCGTCACCGACGGCAACGCCACCATGCAGGCGCTGCGCGCCCATTTTCCGCAAAGCACGCCGCTCCAGACGCTGTCTGTCACCCCGTTTACCTCGCGCAACAAATATTCCGAAGTGGCAACGGCCACCGGCGTCTACCGGCTCGGCGCGCCCGAAATACTGCTGTCGCCCCAAAGCTTTGAACGCAACCGCGCCGGGATCGAAGCCCGGGCGGCCAAGGGCAACCGCGTGCTGGCGCTTGTGATCGTGCGCGAACAGGTGTTGCCGCTGCTGTTTGTCAGCCTTGAAAACTCCATCCGCGAAAACGCGGCGGAGACCTTCCGCTTCTTTGCCGAACAGGGCGTGCAGATCAAGGTCATCTCCGGCGACAATCCGCTCACCGTTTCGCGCATCGCCGGGTCGGTCAACATCCCCGACGCGGACAAATATGTGGACGCGACCACGCTCACCGATGCGCAGTCGATCCGGCAGGCGGTAGAGGATTACACCGTATTCGGCCGCGTGAAACCCGAACAGAAAAAAGCCATCGTCCAGGCCTACAAGGCCGCCGGCAAGCGGGTGGCGATGACCGGCGACGGCGTCAACGACATCCTTGCGATGAAAGAGGCCGACTGCTCCATCGCCATGGGCGCCGGTTCCGACGCGGCACGGCAGGCGGCGCAGGTGGT
>CACWJV010000233.1 GCA_902761265.1 Oscillospiraceae bacterium
AGGTCGACCCTGTCGTCAAGGAGCATGTGGCGTTTTTGCCGGTCGACCGGCTCGAAGACGTGTTCCGCTACGCGCTGCTGCCCGAACAAAACGAACCAAAAGAAGACGCCCATCCGCCGCTCGTCAATCCGCAACCGAAACCGAAGCGCGATGCACTCGCGCAGTGAGGGAAAAAGATGAATTTCAATTCTGCCGTTTTTGAATGTGCCGCAGGCACCGAGGCGCAGTTGATCGCGTCCGATTTGCCGGAGATCGCCTTTTCCGGCCGCTCCAACGTCGGCAAATCGTCGCTGCTCAACCGGTTGCTCGGGCGCAAAGCGCTCGCCCGCGTCAGCTCTGTGCCGGGCAAAACTGTGACGGTCAACTTTTTCCGGCTGGACGACTGCCGGCTGGTCGACTTGCCGGGCTACGGCTACGCCAAGGTCAGCCACAGCGAAAAACAGCGCTGGGCAAAGCTGATGGAGCATTATTTTTCCTCCGGCCGCGATCTGCGGCTGGTGGTGCAACTGATCGATATGCGCCATTCTATGAGCGAACAGGATGCACAGATGCTTTCGTTTTTGCAGCAAAGCGGCATCCCGTGCGTGGTGGCGCTGACCAAATGCGACAAACTGAACAAAACCGAGCGCGCGGCCATGATGCTGCAGCACTGCGAACAGATCACCGCCTACGGCGCCATCCCCGTGATCGCGTTTTCCGCTGTCAAAAGCGACGGGGTGGAGGAATTGCGCGCAGCCGTCGCGCGTGCGCTCGAGAACTGATTTTGGGAAAGGAAGAATCGCGAATATGAAAGAGCTGTTTCGCCAAAAGCTGCGTGAAAACCCCGTGATTGCGGCGGTCAAAAACGTCGATCATGTGGACGCCGCGCTGGAATCCGACTGCACGGTGATCTTTTTGCTGTGCGGCAATATTTTCAATTTAAAAGAAATCGTGCAAAAGGCGAAGGCAAAAGGCAAGCTGATCTTTTTGCACGTCGATTTGATCGACGGCTTTTCGCGCGACGCGGTGGCGCTGCGCTATATTGCCGAGGAAATCAAACCGGACGGGATCATCTCGACCAAAAACAACCAGCTCAAGGTTGCCAAGGAGCTCGGTCTGCTGACGGTGCAGCGGCTGTTTATCATCGATTCGTCTGCTGACGGTGCAGCGGCTGTTTATCATCGATTCGTTGTCCATCCAGACCACGGTCAAGGCGTCCAACCTCATCAATCCCGACACCATCGAGATCATGCCGGGTATTATGCCGCGTATCACGCGCCAGCTTTCGCAAAAGCTGGACGTGCCCATCATCGTCGGCGGTCTTGTCAGCGAGCAGCAGGATATTGAACATGCGCTCGCCGCCGGCGCACACGGCGTGTCGTCGTCGTGTCAGTCGCTTTGGACCAGACAGCCATGCTGACCGTTCGTCCGTACAAAGAAACGGATCTCGGACGGCTGCGTGAGATCTGTCTGGAAACGTCGTCGTTCAAGAACAACGACGCAAAAACAACTGCCTTTCTCTATCTGATGTTCTGCGACTACTATGCGCTGTGCGAGCCGGAAAGCGTGTTTGTTGCCGCCGATGAAACCGACACGGTGCAGGGCTACATTCTTTGCGCAAAGGATTTCAAAACCTACCGCCGCCGTTTCCGCGCGTTTTTTCAGCCGCAGGCGGACGCGCTTGGGCCTTACTTTTTCGGCATCGTGCGCGGTGAAATGTTCGTTCACGGTCTGCTCTCCCGCCGCTATCCGGCGCATCTCCATATCGATCTTTCCGCCGCAGCCCGCCATCAGGGGACCGGTACCCGGCTGATGAACGCACTTAAGGCGTATCTCAGGGAAACAGGCTGCCCGGGCGTGATGCTTTCCTGCGGCGCCAAAAACGAAACCGCGGTGCAGTTCTATTTGCGCAACGGCTTTCGAATCCGCTGCAGGTTTTTCGGCTCATATCTGATGACGTTTGATTTTTAAAATGTTTGCATATTTTTCTTTTCGATGTCCATACTAAGGGCAAAGGAGTGAAGAATGATGCTGGATAAAATTGCTTTGGTACTCACTATCATCGGCGGAATCAACTGGGGACTGATCGGTCTGTTTCAATTCGATCTGGTCGCCTGGATCTTCGGCGGACAGGATGCGATTGTCAGCCGTGTGATCTACACGATCGTCGCGCTGGCGAGTATCTGGTGCATTACGCTGCTGTTTCAAGAGAACCGTTTGGCGCGGCACGAAGAAGACCGCGACGTGCAAGACCGCGCAGCGTAAACAAAAAGGAAAAAATGCCATCCCGTTGGCACCGGACCGTGTGCTGCAGGGATGGCGTTTTTTTGCGGGGTCAATCGCCGAAGCAAAACGCGCAGGGCTCATAGCCGAGCGACTGTGCTTCTTGCAAAGAGATGCGCTCTTTGGAATCGTTGAGATACGAGCAGCCGGCTTTGTGATACTTTGTGCCGGCGTGGGTCACATAGACGACGTTGGCGCTGTCGATCTCTCCTTTTGACGGCTCTTCGGCGGTATAGGCGGCGGGTGCGGTCAGCGTCTGCGCTTTTTCCAGCCGTGTGCCGAGCACGAAAACGGCGGCCAGAATCGCCGCGGCCAGCAAAACGACGGCTGTCAGAAAAAAGGAAACCCGTCGCACGCGTTGGTCAGCGCCGCAAACCGGGCAATTGCCCTCGCGGATATCGAGCTTTGTGCCGCACGATCTGCAATACATATCGGTTCCCTCCTTTTGGTTTTGCTACCCCGAGTATACCATAGTTTTCGTTTGATTGCAAGAAAAAGTCCCGCGCTCACCGGAACGCGGGATGTATTTTGGTTTAGTGCCAGATCAGCGTCAGCAGCGCGATCACAATGGCGCCTGCGCCGATAAACGCGCCGGCAATCAGCAGCGCCGCAGACAGCGCGCCGCCAACGGCAGCCTTGCGCTGGTCGCTGGTATAGTCCTCTTTGGGCGCTTCTTCGTCGTCGGGCTTGCGGAACGTGCTGTTCTTTTTGAAGCTGCGGAACGTAAACATGCCGCTGCGTCCGACGCCGCTCATGTCGGCAATCGTCCGGCCGTCGTCATCGTCATACGTTTTCTGCTTTTTCATCCGTCGTGCCCTCCTTGTCATACAAATGGCAAACGACATAGTGGCCGGGCTCGATCTCGCGCTGTACCGGGGTTTCGTGTTTGCATTTTTCCATGCAGTAGCGGCAGCGCGTGTGGAACTTGCAGCCCTGCGGCGGATTGGCAGGCGAGGGGATAGAGCCCTCCAGCACGATACGGTTCATCTTGACGGTGGGGTCGGGAATCGGGATTGCGGAAAACAGCGCCTTGGTGTACGGGTGCAGAGGATTGCGGAAGATATCTTCGGTTGCGCCGTATTCCACCAGCGAGCCGAGATACATGACGCCCACCGCGTCGGAGATGTGCTCCACCACAGACAGATCGTGCGAGATGAACAAATAGGTCAGATCATATTTTTCCTGCAGGTCCTTGAGCAGATTGATGATCTGCGCCTGGATCGATACATCCAGCGCGGAGACCGGCTCGTCGCAGACGATGAATTCGGGATTGAGCGCCAGCGCGCGGGCAATGCAGATACGCTGCCGCTGGCCGCCGGAAAACTCGTGGGGATAGCGCTGGCGGTGGAACGGCTGCAGCCCGCAGTTGTCCATCACCTGATCGATATAATCGTTGTATTCCGCTTTCGGCACAAGATTGTGCTCGCGCACGGCTTCGCCGATGATCTCGCCGACCGGCATACGCGGCGACAGCGAGGAGAACGGATCCTGGAAGATGATCTGCATTTTGGTGCGCAGCGCACGCAGCGCTTTGTTCGACAGATCGTAGACTTCCTGGCCGTTAAACAGCACCTGGCCGTCAGTCTTTTCGTCATACAATCGCAGAATTGTGCGGCCGGTGGTTGTTTTGCCGCAGCCGGATTCACCCACAAGACCCATCGTGTGGCCGCGTTTGAGGTTAAACGTGACGCCGTCTACGGCCTTGACGTGGCCGGTGATGCGCACGCCGTTTTTGATCGGGAAATACTTTTTCAGCGCGTTGACCTGCAAAATATACTGCGGATCGGGCGTGACGGGGGTGAAGGATTGCGGGTTGGTTTTATTTTTCGCCATTGGATTCACCCTCCTTGTGTTCCTTGTAATAGCGGTAGCAACTGACCTTGTGCGTGTCGGTCAGTTTGACTTCGTGCGGATATTCGCCGCTGCAGCAA
>CACWJV010000234.1 GCA_902761265.1 Oscillospiraceae bacterium
ATTGTTATGACAACCAGAAGACCCCTTGACGAAGACGAGTTTCGCAGCTACGAACTCAAATCCGACGAAACAAAAGTCAGCGCACGTTCGCTGATGAAAGGCGCCGGTCTGACCGACGAGCAGATCTACCGTCCCTTCATCGGCGTGTGCAACTCCTATTCCAATTTCTTTCCCGGCCACAGCAATCTGGATAAGATCGGTCAGGCGGTCAAAGACGGCATTCTGATGGGCGGCGGTACGCCCGTGGAATTCGGTACGATCGGCGTGTGCGACGGCATGATTATGGGCACGGACGGCATGAAGTATTCGCTGCCGAGCCGCGAGCTGATTGCCGACAGTGTGGAAACGATGGCAAAAGCGCACATCTGCGACGCGATTGTGCTGGTCTGCGGCTGTGACAAGATCATTCCCGGCATGATTATGGGCGCGCTGCGGCTGGACATTCCCTTTATCGTGGTCACCGCCGGACCTATGCTGCCCGGCCATTACAACGGCGCGCGTGTGGACGTGCAAAGCATTGCCGAATGCGCCGGTCAGGTGATCGCCGGCACGCTGGACAGCGAAACCTACTGCGCGTATGAGGACGAGGTCTGCCCGACCTGCGGGTCGTGTCAGGGTATGTTTACCGCCAACTCCATGGCGTGCATGACCGAGGTGCTCGGCATCGCACTGCCCGGCACCGGAACGATCCCCGCCGTCAGCGCAAAACGCTATCACATGGCAAAACGCTCCGGTATGCGTGCGGTGGAGCTTGCAAAGTATGATTTTAAGCCGTCCTCTTTTTTGACGAAGGAATCCTTTTTCAACGCCATCAAGCTCGATATGATGCTCGGCTGCTCCACCAACACGGCGCTGCATCTGCCCGCGCTGGCACACGAGATGGACATTGACATTTCGCTCGACGATTTTGACCGCATCGGCAGGGAAACGCCGCATCTTGTGAAGCTTTCGCCGTCCGGCCCGCATCTGATGGTGGATCTTGACAACGCCGGCGGTGTGTCCGCCGTGATCAAACAGGCCATCGATCAGGGTGTTCTTTGGGGCGAACAGGAGACGATCAGCGGCAAAACGCTTGCGCAGGTGACCGCAGACGCGGCGGTGCGCGACCGCACGGTGATCCGCCCGTTTGACGAACCCTATTCGCCCGAGGGCGGGCTTGCTGTGCTCTACGGCAATCTTGCGCCGCTCGGCGCGGTGGTCAAAACTGCGGGCGTCGATCCGAATATGCTGGAACACAGCGGGCCGGCAAAGGTGTTTAACAGCCATCAGGAGGCGCTGAATGCGCTGATCTTCGGCGACATTGTGCCGGGCGACGTGATCGTGCTGCGCTATGAGGGCCCGAAGGGCGGGCCGGGGATGCAGGAGATGCTGATGCTTACGGCGCTGATGTGCGGCATGGGGATGGACAAGGATATTGCGCTGGTGACTGACGGCCGGTTTTCAGGGCTGTCCCGCGGCGGCGTGATCGGTCATGTGTCGCCGGAAGCGGCGCTCGGCGGCAATCTTGCGCTGGTGGAAACCGGCGACACCGTTTCCTATTCCATTGCGAAACGTACGATTACGCTGGAGGTCAGCGACGAGATTTTGGAAAAACGCAGAGACGCCCTTGTGCTGCCGGAATGCCCGGTCAAAAAAGGCTGGCTTGCGCGCTACGCCAAGCTGGTCGGTCCCGTTTCCAAAGGCGCTGTGCTGGAATAATGCATCGCTGCACAGTCGATAGAACAAAGCGAACAGTTTGAAAAAATTTCCCATTTATATAGACAAATCGAAAAAAATATGCTAAACTGTACATAAATTATCAAAGAGGGGTTGACAGGCATGGCGGCGTATGCGATAATCCTTAGCAAGCAAGCAAGCAAGCAAGCAAGCAAGCAAGCAAGCAAGCCGTAACTCTGTCCTTTTTGAATCACCTTTGAAAACCCGGCTGTAACAAGGCGTGTGCTTTGTTGCGGCCGTTTTTTGATTTCAAAAACACTGCCTGGGCGCATAAGCAGGCAAAAAGGAGGTAACCTTATGCAAAAAACTATCATCCGTAAACCCATCAGCATCCTGCTTTCGCTGCTGCTGGTGCTGTCCGTCTTCGGCGGCATGGCGTTCACCGCTTCCGCGGTCGCTACCGGCACATTTGGCGACGCGACCTGGACGCTGGACGACGACGGTGTTCTGACCGTGTCCGGCACCGGCCCGTTTGAGCCGGACAATCAAGAAGAAGTGTGGAAAGGAATCCTCCCGCAAATCAAATCGCTTGTGGTCGGTAATGGTATTTCCCGGATCGGCAGGAATGCTTTTGGTTATTACGCCACGAATTTGAAAGACGTTGACCTCGGTAACGGTGTAAGAGAAGTTGAACAATACGCGTTCTACTGTGCCCCTTTGAATGGTGTCATAAAGCTCAGCAGGAACCTGGTCGCCGTTGGTTACGACAACTCAAACTTGTGCAACCCATCTTGGAACAGTGTATCCGTATCCGGCTATGAGGTTTCCATTGAGGGCTTCCGCAAGGGTACCGGCAATTATGCCGGTCAGACCTTCAAGGCTGTTGTGACGAAAGACGGCGTAGTCGATCCCGGCCCGTTTTTGATCTACTGGACAACTGATCCATACGCCAATAGTGCAACGAGACCTTCACCTTTCTATTCAGGTGGTTCCGACGAAGAAGTACCTTTGCGGTATTCCAATAAATATAGCTACGGACCTTATGGCTTTGCTGGACCTGATGTGTCAACGATCGAATGTACCGTCTATCGCTTTACTGAGGACGGCACAGGTTTTGAAAAACTCGGCAACGCTTCAAAAAGCCTTCTCAATCGCTCTAATAACCTGTCTTCCTGGAAGGATTATGAATTGAAGAATTCCACCGACGGCATTGCCACCATTCTTTTTGTCGGCAACACCTCGGATAGATTGAGAATTCTGCTCGGCAAAGCGGGCGTAGCCCATGCAGATTGCACGAATTTCAAGCTCACTTGTAATGAAAACGACCTGACGGATGCAGATCGTCAGATACTGACCCCCTCTAGCACCTATAACTATTACTACGGCCGGCTCTATAAGTTTGAAGCGAACGCTCCCGGCATCGTTGACGTTCCCTATACAGC
>CACWJV010000235.1 GCA_902761265.1 Oscillospiraceae bacterium
CTTGGTTCTTTGCGACAAAGGACGGAGAACGAAAAAGGAAAGGTTTTCCGGATCCCGCAACGGTGTTGACTGTGTTCGTCTTATAGGAAAAAACCTGCCTGCAAATTCTGCAGATCCCGACAGTGAAAACGTCGGCGTGAACGATTCTCTTTGATCGTTCCGCCGATTCTTTTTTTGTTCGCGGTGCAGTGGCGTTGTTCGCGTTCGTGTTCGCGGTTGATGGTTTAAAAGGTGCCCTATTTTCGGGGGTTGTTCGCGGTGTTCGCGGTGTTCGCGGTGTTTTTTGGATAAAGTGTTATTATTTGTTATTTCGTTTAATCTGCAGATTCTTTTTTTTATGAAGCTTATATATTATTTTACTGCGAACAGTGCGAACATATAATAATACAAGGGTGAAAACCCTAGATTTCATGGGCTTTGCGTGCGTTCGCAGTTTCGCACGGTGAAGTGCGAACAAACCGCGAACAATTCACAAAAACCGCGAACAAAGCATAAAAAAAGGGCGGCACCGGTTCGGGTGCGCCCTCATGTTATGCGGTGTTATGGCTGCATGCCGTGTTATACGGTGCAGCTGACGGTTGAATCCTTAACCATGTGTTCTTTGTAGTTTTCGCCGTATGCTGCACGGTATAGGTTTTCGGGATAGTCCGGCACTTCATGGATCCGATCCTCTGAAAGTGTTTCGATATATGCGAGGAGCTTGTCTCTGTTCGGGGTCTGACTGCATTCGTTTTTGGTCATGGTTTACACTTCCTTTCGATCATCGGCTGGGCATCCCGGCGCGGCGGCAATGGCGCGGATCACTGCAAGAATGTCGAGGAGCTGATCCTCTGACATGGTTTCGAGAATTGCGCGGATATCATTTTCGTTTGTGGTCATGGTCAATACTTCCTTTCTGTGTTCTCTCTTGACATTGGAGGAGCGGGCGGTTATAATGGATTTACCCGCTCCCCGGCTTCGTGGTTGGTGGTTGGTGGGTTGGCTCTTGCTTCGCTTTGGTCGGCGCTCTTGCAAGGGCTTTTTCTTATGCGACGGTGAAACGGCGGGTTTCGGTCTGCCGGGTGTACTGCGCGTACAGATCAGCGTGGGTTCTCTTGAACGCTGCGGTGTCAAAGCGGCTGCCTTTGACGATTGCATATCTGATCTTGAACACGTCCACATTCATTTCATCTGTGCCGGTTTCGATCATGAGGGCTTTCAGTTCGTCTTTGATGGTTTCGGCTTCGGCCTGCGCCTGTTCAATGAGGGCTTGCAGTTCTTTCAGCTCTCTGATCTTTTTGGTGAGTTCGTTTGTTGACATGGTAGGTACTTCCTTTCAAGATTGATTTTTGAAAGCGAGGGGAGCGGATCCGCGTTTGTCTCTCCGGCAAGTTCGCATTATGGCGGTCGTTTACCAACGGCCTGCGCTCCCTTGACTTTCTGATATCATTATACACCTTTTTCTGTGTATTGTCAACGATATACACAAAAAAATGTGCATAAATGTAAGGTCGATATATTTTTGGTATAATGATTACGCTGGGAATAGGATCAGTAAATCAAACGGTTCGGAGGTGACTTCATTGGCTATTCGTTATAGATTCGATGTGTTGGCGGCTTTGAAAGAAAAAGGGTATAGCACTTATACGATACGCAAAGAAAAGCTGCTGTCAGAGGGCACGATCCAAAAGTTACGAGAAAGCGCGCCTGTGAGTGCGATCAATCTCAATCAGCTTTGTAAGCTGTTGCAATGTCAGCCGGGCGATCTGCTTGAGTATGTGGAGGATGAGAACAATGTCATATCCGAATAAGTACCACTTGACACCGGAACAAAGCCGGTTCCTTGCAAAGAAAAAGTGGGATGAAAACATCTATTGCGGTATGCGGATGGAAAACCGCGCCGTCACGTTTCCACAAACAAAGACGATTCTTGACGGTGTGAATGTGCCCGGTGTGCAGCTTGACGATATTCAAGCAATCTTGAATATGCGCGACGCATGGCGTTTTCTGCTGGATACGATCAACGAGCCGCTGACGCTTTCCTATATTTGCAAGCTGAATGAATTCATTGCACGGAATGAAGCGCTTGTGTGGGGAAAACTACGTACTGGCACGGTTGGCATTTCCGGCACAGATTATATTCCGTCGATCCCGGATGAAGCGCAGGCAATAGAAAACCTGCAGCGCATACTTGACAGTAACGTCACGGAAACGGAAAAAGCGTTGCAGCTCTTTGTGTGGGGCACGCGTTCACAGCTCTTTTGGGATGGCAACAAGCGCACCAGTATGACAGCGGCAAACAAGATTCTGCTTGCGGCCGGAGCGGGCATTCTGACGATCACCGATCAGCACATGGAGCAGTTCAACACGCTGCTGCTGGATTATTACAATACCGGCAACGGGGAAACGCTGAAACGCTTCATTTATGACAACTGCATACAGGGGATTGTGATTTGATCCACAAAGCAAAACAACCGTCTGCCGATTCCGGTGGGCGGCTTTTGTTTGGTCTGAATGCTACGAAATGCTACGGTAAAACGCTAACATTTGCTAACATTGCAACGGTCAAGTGCTTGCGTGGTTCCCTATTTTTTCCCCGGTTTCCGCGCGCGCGCATAGACTTGGGAAAACTTTGGGATATTTTGGAAAAAATTTGAAACATAAAAAAGAACGACTATTCAAATTCAAACTTTACAAAATTTTACACATAAAAAAGGCGAAAATGTAAAATTGACCTGTCAGCATCTTGCATATAAAAAGGGAATAATGCAAAGTCCCTTTTATTTGACTTTACAGTTTGTTATTGGTATAATATATCCATATCAACGAATGAGGGGCGTGGTCAGATGGCGCGTGAATATCAATACAAGATCGACGGCGTTTCCCCGGCGCGGCTGCGGGAGCTGCGCGGATTTTGTGAGCAGTACACCGAGAAAAGGAAACAGGCAAGTCAGACGAAGGACGAAGCGGAGCGTGCGCGGCTGCTCTCCGATGTGGCGCTGATAGATCACTGCCTTTTTCGTGCCTGCGACGATGAAGCGCCGATGGTTGAAGTGCTGCGCGAAAATGTTGTGCTGCTGTATGGGATCCGGCGCTTGAATCTGCCGCCGTGCAGCGTGGCCACGTTATACCGAAAGCGTGCAGCATTCTTTCGGCTTCTGAATGATCTGCACGGAAAGACGACTGCATGACGAACGAAGATCTTGTGGCGGCGATCCGTGCCGGTGCCGGGAATCGGTGCGCCCTCATGGAACAGCTATATAAACAAAATGAGGGCATGATCCGCAAAATGGCAAACAAAGCGGCTTGCGGCGGTGATCTGTTCGACGATCTCATGCAAGAGGGGTATTTTGCCCTTGAAAGTGCGGTCAGCGGCTTTGATCCGGCGGCGGGCGTTCAGTTTATCACGTCGGTGCCTGCCTATTTACAAGAACGGATTTCCCGCTATCAAAACGCAAAGGCGGCGCTGGAGCAGGTACAGGCCGAGCCGGTGACGGCGGCACAGATAGCACAAGCGGCGGGTCTGACTGCGGCGCAGGCTGCCGAAACTCGGTTGCTGCTCTATCAGCTGCGCACGGTCTCACTGGACGCGCCCTTGACCGACGCGGATGATCTGACCGTCGGTGATCTGATCCCGGACGGCTGCGACGTGGCCGGGGTGATCTGCGACGATGCCGAAAGAGAATACAACCGGCGGCTGCTCAATGATGCCCTGCAGCGTGATCTTGACGAAACGGAACGGGAGATTCTACAGCGATATTTCGGCGGGGAGCAGCTGCGCCGGGTGGCCGATGATATGGGTCTAATCTATCAGCAGGCCGTCAGGATCCAAAACAAAGCGATTCAGAAGCTGCGACGTGATATGCACCTGCGCATTGACTATATGCGGAGCTGTGATTTGTATAAATACAGTTACCAGCGATTCAAAAACAGCGGTCTTTCGTCCGTGGAGTTCATAGCCGAAAGAAACGAACGTCTGCATGATGGCGCATAGATAGAAAAATCTGTAGGGTTTTTTCGGGTTTTTTGGTAGGTTTTTTTCGGTTTTTTCTGTGTTGTAACCTTGGGGATTGCTTGGGGATTATTCCGGCGTTTTGGGGATTACATTTCGTGTAACACGATGCAACGAAGAATGCCGAAAAACATAGACGCGGCGGGGCTTCATGGCACTTTTTGAAACGCGCCGATTATTTGTGAAAGTCCGCTCATAACCCGGAGGTTGTAGGTTCAAATCCTATCTCCGCAACCATGAAAAAAGCGCTTTTGTCGGTAGACAAAAGCGCTTTTTTCAGTTATATTCGCCTGCGGCGAGTTTTATTGCGTTGCAGTTTTATTCGGCTTGCGCCGAGTGATATTGCGCTGCGCGCAGTTTAATGGCGAATATAATATCACTTTGCGGCACAGCCGCAAACTATAACTGTCCTGCAGGGATGTTATTTCAAAGTTTGAGATTTCCCTGAAAAAAGTATTTGAAACAGAATACCGGCTTGAATGGCTGTTTGAAACCGGATACGTCAGATAACGAAGCCCTCGGCAGCGGCAGACAGCCAAAGCCGAGGGCATTATTTTTGCAAAAACATATTGACAAATAGAAAATCGTGAATATAATATAGATAGATGTTTTTCGATGTGAGGTGCGCAATGGAACTTAGCAATAAGAAAACAGCCGAAATGTTCAAGGCGGTTTGCGACGAAAACCGTATCAAGATTTTAAAGCTCTTGCAGGGCGGAGAGAAATGCGCCTGCGTCCTGCTGGATGATTTGCATATCACGCAACCGACACTGTCTCACCACATGAAGATCCTTTGTGATTCCGAAATAGTAGTCGGGCGGAAGGAGGGCAAATGGATGTATTACTCCATTTCACCCGAAGGCGCAGATAGAGCCATTTCCGTGTTTCGTGCTCTGACCGACGTGCATGGACAAGGAGACTGCTGCTGCAAAGAGTAAACGATTATAGGCTGTGCTGCGGCACAGCTTATAAAAACAACGAAACATAGATACATTTCAATCCATAAATCGGAGGATTTCTTATGTGGGCATTCATTCAGGACGAGATTCTCGGCATGCAATGGTTGAACAGACTGATCCGTCAGCTGCTGACCTTGTGCGGGCTGGATGTGAAAAGCAGGATCGGCGGCAGCGTACAATTCTTTTTGTACGATACGATAAAGATTATGGTGCTGCTTGGGATTCTGATCCTGATCATATCGTATATTCAGAGCTATTTCCCGCCGGAGAGAAGCAAGAAGATACTCGGCAGATATAGCGGCATTGGCGCACGAATCATTGCAGCGCTGCTCGGCACTGTCACGCCGTTCTGCTCCTGCTCGTCGATCCCGCTATTTATAGGCTTTACAAGCGCGGGACTGCCGCTGGGCGTGACGTTTTCTTTTTTGATTTCCTCGCCGATGGTCGACCTCGGTTCTCTCGTCCTGCTGATGAGCATTTTCGGCTGGAGGGTCGCTGTCATTTACGTCGTTCTCGGATTGGTGATCGCTGTGGCAGGCGGTACCCTGATAGAGAAGCTGCACCTTGAAGATCAGGTGCAGGATTTCATACGAAACGGAAAAGCAATAGACTTGCCGCAGGAAGCGCTCCATGTAAAAGACCGGTTGAAATATGCGTGGGAACAGGTCGTATCAACGGCAAAAAAGGTGTTCCCTTATGTGCTGATCGGCGTTGGTATTGGGGCAGTGATTCACAACTGGATCCCGGAGGAATGGGTCGTTAAGGCATTGGGAGGAAACAATCCCTTTGGTGTGATCATCGCAACGATCTGCGGCATCCCGATGTATGCCGACATCTTCGGCACGATCCCGATCGCGGAGGCGCTGCTCGGCAAAGGCGCACTGCTCGGCGTTGTCCTGTCTTTTATGATGGGAGTCACCACACTATCGCTGCCATCCATGATTATGTTGAAGAAAGCGGTCAAAGCAAAGCTCCTCGGCATATTCATCGCAATCTGTACCGTTGGAATTATCCTCGTGGGATATTTCTTTAACGCAATACAAAACTTGATATTATAAGGAGGATAATCATGTCATTATTCGGAAAGAAGAAAGAGAAGATCGAACAGCCGATCTGTTGCTGTGGAAGCAACTCCGCCAACGAGACAACAGAGGTGAAAGCGACAAACGAGTGTTGCGGTAAGCCGGTGGACGGCGTATGCTGCGTTAAAGTGTTAGGCGCTGGCTGCAAATCCTGCCATCAGCTATATGAAAGCACCAAAGAGGCAGTCGAGAAGCTCGGAATCAACGTAGAGGTCGAATATATCACAGACATGGAAAAAGTGATGGCATACGGCGTGATGAGC
>CACWJV010000236.1 GCA_902761265.1 Oscillospiraceae bacterium
CCGTTACACTATAACCTGTACCACTGCGCTAAGGCAGAGGGCGCTTACGATCTTCGCACCATCCTGGACGGAACCCTGGTGCAGAGCGACCCGGTACATGCGGTCACATTTGTGGATAATCATGACACACAGCCGGGACAGGCACTGGAGTCGTGGGTGGCTGACTGGTTCAAGCCGCTGGCTTATGCCCTGATCCTGCTCCGCGAGAGCGGGTACCCCTGTGTATTCTATGGCGATTATAAGGGCATCCCCCATGATAAGATCAAGGCAAAGAAGACCATGCTGGACAAGCTGCTGAAGGCACGTAAGACCAAGGCTTACGGTCCCCAGCATGATTATTTCGATGATCCGGACTGCATCGGATGGACCCGTGAAGGAGATGCCGATCATAAGGACTCCGGACTTGCCGTTGTTCTGTCCGACGGAAAGGGCGGCACCAAGCGGATGTACATCGGGCGTCATTTCGCCGGTGCGCACTTCTCGGATATCATGGGAAATGCGAAGTATAACATCAAGATCGACGAGGAAGGCGCGTTGGAGCTTGCCTCCCGCTCACGCGGTACGCCGCGTATCGCTAACCGTTTGCTAAAGCGCGTCCGCGATTTCTCTGAGGTCATCTCCGACGGTGTGATCACGCTCGAAAAGATTGCCGATCACAAGAAGCATTTTGTGCAGGGTCACATTTATATTTCCGACGGCGCCTATTATTATGAGGACGCTGACGGAAACGGGGAAGAGTTTGACACCGACTGGATAGAAGAAAGCGAAGTCTACGATGGGGAAGCCGCGTTTCCGACAACCACGTTCATTGACACGGAATCGCGGGCATATCCGGACGCGGACTTTGATTTTCAAAGCAGCTTTGCCATTCCGCAGTCGGTGACAAAACAGCTCAAAGACGGCGAAGTCGCAGTGGAGCTTTGCAGGACGGATATAGCCACTTATAATTCGGGTATAAAAACTTATGACGGCTACTATGCACTGCGGGTCAACACACGTGCGGTTGCCGAGCGCTATGACAGAAACAAAACGAACTATGCGGGAGCCTTCGATTCCTACGACGCATTTCGCGCGGCGTATGAAACCGCCCGCAAAGAGGCGAACCAATATAAAAACATGCAGTTTGCCTTGGTGGACGGGCAAACCGGACTAGCGGTTTCCAACGTGGCGGCGCTGGACGGCAAACTGCTGACGAAGGATGATCTGCAGCGGTTTACAAAAGCAAAATGGAATTTCAGCATCGACCTGTTCAGCGGCGCACGAACGTTTTCCAAAGCGGCGCAAAAGACCGCAGACAGCAGCAGCTATCTGCGCGGCACCCTGACGTACTTTTTGTATGAGGGTGAACTGGACGGTACGCTGTATGTGAGCTTTGACGAAAGTCTTGCGGCAAAGGATGTGTTCCGCACCCATCGAACCGTCTATCAAGGCGTATATGACACGGTTGGCAGTATGGTAAAGCTGGACCTGATTTGCCTTGCCGGCATTCTGCTGTGCCTGGTCTATCTTGTGATCCGCGCCGGTCGCCGGCATGATGACGACGCACTGCACATGCTGCCGCTTGACCGGATCTTCACGCTGCTGCGTCTGGCGCTGCACGTTGCCGCAATTGCCGGCGTGGTTGCGCTGGCGGTGTGGTATTTCGACGAGCTTGTCAGCCGGAGCTGGATGGTCGCAACGCCGCTGGGCAATACCTTCGTCGCGCTTTGCGCTGCTGCAGTGATGGCGATCTTCATTGACGGGCTGCTGTTTGTCGTCCGCCACATCAAGGCGCACACGCTGTTCAAAAACCTGTTCCTTGTGTGGCTCATCCGCAAAATGATCGTGTGGCACAAGGCGTACCGGGAAGCGCATCCCAAAAAAGAAAAGCAGCCGGTGGAATACGCCGACCTTTATAAAGACGCGAAAAAGCGCGTGCTGCTCTTCGGCTTTTTGCCGAACGCCGTTCTCGGCATCCTCGTCGTGATCTTCATGGCCTCCGAGGCGCAGTTCCTTGCCGTTCCGCTGTTGTTTGTCATCTTCGGCTACGACGTGTGGCTGGCGGTCTACGCGCTGCGCTACGCCTACCGTGTGCGCGCCGGGATCGAAGCCGTGCACCGCATCCGCGGCGGCGACTATGACGTGCATCTGGCCGTCGACGACCGGAGCCCCGCGCTGGCCGTGTTTGCCCGTGACGTCAATTCGATCAACGACGGACTGCGCATCGCCGTGAGCAACGCCATCAAGGACGAGCACATGCGCACGGAGCTGATCACCAACGTGTCGCACGACCTCAAAACGCCGCTGACGAGCATCATCAACTACGTCGATCTGCTCTCGCGCTGCGAGATCCAGGACGAGACCGCCAAGGAATACCTCGCCGTATTGGGCGAAAAGAGCGAACGGCTCAAAAAGCTGATCGAAGATCTTGTGGAAGCGAGCAAGGCTTCGAGCGGCAACATCCGCGTGGATCTTGTGGATCTGCGGCTGGCGGAGCTGGCAAACCAGATCGCCGGCGAATACGAGGACGCGTTCCGCGAGCGAAACCTCGAGCTGATTACGTCGGCGGACAGCGACGTGGTCGTCCGCGCCGACAGCAAGCTGTGCTACCGCGTGCTCGACAATCTGATGAACAACGTCAAAAAATACGCCATGCCCGGCACACGCGTCTATCTCAGTCTGACACAGGAGGACACCTGGGGCGTGCTGACGCTGCTGAACGTGTCGCAGACGCAGCTCAATATCCCGGTGGAGGAGCTGATGGAGCGCTTTGTGCGCGGCGACGCGTCGCGCTCCACCGACGGCAGCGGCCTCGGCCTTTCGATCGCGCAAAACCTGTGTGAGCTGCAGGGCGCAAAGCTCGAGCTTTCCATCAGCGGCGATCTGTTTACCGCGAAAGTCAAGTTTCAAAAAGCGTAAAAAAACAAGCAGAGCAAAAAAGGCTCCCCCGCACGCGGGGGAGCCTTTCCCTTTTTTTGACTTTTGTCAGTTCACCACATTGCGCGGTGCGCCCTGTAAAAACGCTTCGAGATTGCCTTTGAAAATCTCCATCAACCGGCTGCGCGCTTCA
>CACWJV010000237.1 GCA_902761265.1 Oscillospiraceae bacterium
TGGGTGCACTTTTTAAGGATCTCGTCGGGCGCGCCTTTGGTATACTGGATATAGCCCTCTTCCGTCTTGTGGACGGTGGACATCATTTTGCGGCCGGAATCGAACGGCGCTTCGCCGATGCGCGGCTGGGCTTTGCCCAGTTCGCCCTTCGGCAGACCGAGCGTATACGCGTAGTTGACCAGCGCGGCTTCGGTCGGCTCGCCAACCGCGTTGTTGTCTTCATCCAGATGTGCGTCACAGCACTGCGCCATGGCGGTTGCGATCAGTTTTTCGTCGTCGCCGTAATGGTCGACAACGGTCATCTTGTTTTGGGTCAGGGTGCCCGTTTTATCCGAGCAGATGATCTGCGTGCAGCCGAGCGTTTCCACAGCGGTCAGCTTGCGGATCAGCGCCTGGCGTTTACTCATGGACGTAACGCCGATGGACAGGATGATCGTGACCACGGCGGGCAGACCTTCGGGGATAGCGGCCACTGCCAGCGCGATTGCGGCGATGAACGTGGACAGCGAAATGTTACCCAGAAGCGCCATCGAAAACGGTTCGTTGGAGGTCATAAGGCTTTCCACGATACCGACCACGAACACCAGCACGCTGATGCCGATGACGAGCTTTGTCAGAAACTTCGACAGCTCGCCCATCTTCTTTTGCAGCGGGGTCTGTTCGTCCTCGGTTTCGCTCAGCGCGTCGGCGATCTTGCCCATTTCAGTGTCCATGCCGGTGCCGGTAACAACGGCTTTTCCGCGGCCGTAAACGACTGTAGAACCGGAATAGAGCATATTTTTGCGGTCGCCGAGCGCCACGTCCTCCTGGCCTTTTTGCAGATAGAGCGTTTCGATCAGCTTGGTCACAGGTACGCTTTCGCCGGTCAGCGCAGCTTCCTCCACCTTCATGGAATGGCTTTCGAGAATGCGGCAGTCCGCCGGCACAGCGTCGCCGGCTTCCAGCACAACCACGTCACCCACGACGAGGTCTTCGCTTTTAACCGTCATAATCTTGCCGTCGCGCAGCACATGCGATGTGGCGGCGGTCATTTGCATCAGCGCCTCCATCGCGGCCTCGGCCTTGCTCTCCTGCACCAGCGACATGATCGTGTTGATGATGACGACCACAAGGATCACAAGCACGTCGGCAAATTCCGAAAACTCAAATTTGCCTTTCGCCTGCAGCACGGCAACCACAGCCTGAATGCCGGCCGCCACAAGCAGCATGATAATCATCGGGTCGGCAAGGGCATTGATCAGCTTTTTAAACAGGCTGTCCTTTTCGGCCTCTTTGAGCTTGTTCTTGCCGTTTTCCTCCAGCCGTTTCTGCGCTTCGGCGGAGGAAAGACCGTTCTCATTGCTGTGAACGGCGGCAAGGACTTCTTCGGTTTGTGTCAGATAATACTTCATACACACAGTCCCTTCCTTTTTATGATTCCAACAAAAACGACCCTTAACATAGCAATTGCTATATTAAAGGTCTCGCTTACATAATTGCTATGCTCCGCAAACCAGTCAGAAGTGACGGCTGTTGATTTGCAGACGAAAAGCTACTCCCCTTCAACGGGCGATTCTGTTTCTAACAGTTTACCATTTTTCCTTTCGTTTGTCAACGGAATTTTCACGAAAACCGGCTCACAATGGTTTTGGCATCTTATCCTTATACTGATAGACGCGCACATAGTCGACCTTGAATTCCACCGGCCAGTTGCCCTGCGGCGTTTTGGTGATTTTGCCCGTGCCGTGGCGGTCCGCGTCGGCGATCCCGTCGTGGCCGGCGACCTCGACCGACAGCAGCAAAAACTCGGGATTTTGGCTCACACCGCCCGTGGAAAGGCGTCCGGTTTCGTGGCCGTTGATGTAAAAGATGTATTCGTTTTCGTTCCACTCGACGCCGTAGGTGTTGTATTCGGTATACGGGTCGTTGTCAATCCACAGCTTGCCGATGGAGTCGCTGCCCTCGTCTTCGCCGTAGCCGTCATAGTGGATGCCGGTGATCACGGCGTCGCCGCCCCACCAGTGGTCTTTGTAATACATCGATTCGAACACGTCCACCTCGGTACCGTCGCGGCCCGAACCGTCCACATTGTAGACGCCCTCGTTCATCATCCAAAACGCCGACCAAAGCCCGTAGCCCGCCGGCAAAATGCAGCGCGTTTCAAAATAGCCGTAGCACTGCTCAAACTTGTCGCGCGTGACAATCTGGGCGGAATAGTAGCCGGGCTTGTAGGGCTTGAAGTCGATCGTGTCGTGCCATTTGTCGTAATAGCGGTTTTCGAGCGGCTTGTCCTTGTAGTCGCAGCGGATGGCGAGATTGCCGTCCTCCACCGACACCATATCTTCGTGCCAGTAGCCGCCCTTGCGTTCGGTGATCCACCATTCATAGGTCCAGTTGTCTTCGTTCAGCTTGTCGCCGTCGAATTCATCCTGCCACGTCAGCGTGAACTTCGACATATCGAGTGTGGGCTTTGCCGCCTTTTTGGGCAGTCCGAAAAGCTGCGGCGCGGCGGAGGAAAACAGCATCAGAAAAGAAATCAGCGCGGATACGAGTCGTTTCAGCATGGAAAGCCCTCCTTTATTTTTGTACTTCCAGTATAGCATAGTTTTGCCGGTGCGTCAATCGTCCGTTTTGCGCTTAAGAGAGCAGATCGGAAAGGATCAGCATCACGCAAAAGCCGAGCAGAAACGCATAGCTTGCCGGGCGGTTGCTGTTTTTCCGGTGGGTTTCCGGGATCATCTCGTCCACGATCACATACAGCATACAGCCGCCGGCAAACGAAAGCGCAAACGGCAAAACCGCCGCCGACACCGACACCGCGGCGTAGCCCAACAGCGTGCCCAGAATCTCCGTCACACCGGTGCCGCAGGCGATCAAAAGCGTTTTTTTCGGCGAAAACCCGGCGGACAGCAACGGCGAGACGATCACCATCCCCTCGGGGAGATTTTGCAGCGCGATGGCGAGCGCCACTGTGAACGCAGTCGTATCGCTGCCCGTTCCGAAAGATACCCCTGTGGCAAGCCCTTCGGGCAGATTGTGCACCGC
>CACWJV010000238.1 GCA_902761265.1 Oscillospiraceae bacterium
TTTAATACACAATCATCCAACTACTATGAAGTATTATACAGATCCTCCTGCTAATACTAAAGTAAATGATTGTGCATTTATGTTTTATAAGAATTCTACAACATTAGCAGATCATGATCTATCTTTTATAAATTATCCTGTTCGCATAGGCAGGAGCAAGGGAGGTAAAACTATGCAGAAGGCACTTAAAAAAACTCTGAGCATCTTGCTTGCGCTTTTGATGCTGCTCTCGCCGCTGTCGGTTTCGGCGGTGGCCGCAGGGGTGAAAGATACCCTTGTTTCGCAGCTTGCGTCGCTTTATGACGGCGATGTGGATCGCGCAAGATCCGATCTTGCGGTGTTGTATGACGCCGGGATCATCGACGAGGACGGCAACATGGTCGCGCTGGACGTCCGCGAGGACGGCGCACCCGTCGAGCTTGACGATGCGGCGCAGCGGATCGCGAACGGCGAGACCGTGGGCGAACTGACCGTCAACGGCAACGCCGCTTCACCCGAGCAGATCGTGCAGATCCAGCAGGTCAGCTCCATTCTGGAGATGCTCCGGCTGATCGACAACGACATTGAGATCACCGACGACCACGTCGCCAACTTCAAGGCGCTGGTGGCCGGCCTTGCCGACGGCAGCATTGATCTTGACGAGGCGATCGACACCGGAAAGCTGTCGCTGAACAAAGCGCCGCGTAAAGCGCCCGGAAACGGGGACGACGGCTACGAGACCGGCGACATGACAGTGAACGACGGAACCTATACAGACGCGATGCTGAACGGCGAGCAATATGACGCGAACTATAGTTTTTCCGCAGACACTTCCAACGCATGGTATACTGACAATGCCCACAAGGGCATCACCGCGGACGGCGTTGTAACGCTGACCACGGAGGAAAAGGAATCTTATGCGCCCGGCGAAACTGTGACTGTCACAGCCAGCCTGAACAAAGCACAGACCGTTCCCGTCAGCTTTGACTGGAAAGCGGTCGGTGCAGGCGTTGGCGTGAACGGCACGGCAAGCGGAACCGTAGTTTGGAACGCGGGCGAAACAGGCAACAAGACCTTCTCCTTTGTCATCGGCGACAAGGCGAGCGACGACCTTTGGCAGGGCAGCCGCGCGCTGGTGATCAACGCCTCCAATGTGCGCAATGCGCTGTTCTCGGACAACGCAACCACCTGGAGCAAAACCGTTCAGGTCGCTTCTTCGGATAACGACGCCATCAAAGCGAGTTATACCACGACGGACACAGTCAGCGGTTTCACATCAACGACCGGTTTTGATGCCCGGGGAAAGAAAACCATGACGATCCACAAAAAGTTTACCGGATCTGATGCATGGAAGATTCCCCAAAACGGTAACTGCACAATCACCATTGCGCATCTCGGAACGGCAGGCATGCAAATTGCCATTGTACCAACAACAGCCGATGTGAATCCCGTGGCTAATGCAACGGCTAATTCGAAGATCATATCAAACCTCCAAAACAACAATGTCGGATGGACAGACACAACGCATTACCAAGGCAGTGCATCCCCCAAGATAGTCAATGTTGGAAATCTGCCGTCAGGAACCGTCAACGATTCTGGCGAGACCATTGTCGTGATGTTCTTCGCTGATAACATCCAAGGCGTTGGCAACTTGTCACTGAAATCCTTCACGATTGCCGCACGCAAGCCCAGCGAACACGACCTTGTTACGTCCGTCAGCGTACCCGCCGGCGTATATCGCAGCGGCGAAGTCGTGCCTGTAACCGTGGAGTTGGATAACTACGTCAAAGCCGACGCGAACACGGTTCTGACTGTCAACGGTGAGAGCTGTGCCCTGCTGGATGGCACGAACACCGAAACAAAAAAACTCACCTTCGGCTATACTGTCAAGGCGATGGATACCGGCGCGGTCAACGTCACCGCACTCACAGGGCTGAAAAACGCAGATAACATGGCGGTCAGCCTGGATTCTGCTTTCCCGGAGCAGAGCTTCGGCATCGATCAGGGTGTGACGCTCGTTTCCGATTTCAAAGCCGGCAGCATCGATTGGGCGAACGTCAAATACGGCGTGACCGACACCGACGCAAACGAACAGACCGTGACCGTTGTGCTGCCCTTGACAGGTGCAGCCACCTGGATCGCCAGCGAAGCGGTGCAGTATAACACCAGCGGTTCTCCCGTTGCCATGCCCGTTCCCGGCTACGCCAACGCCACGGCAGATTATTATGTGCCCGGCGCTTACCTTTCCGCCGACGGCGGCGCGACCCGTTATCCGCTCTTTGTTGCTCAAAACGGCGACACCCCGGTTGCCCTTGTTGCCCGCTTCAAAGGGGCCCAAAACGAATCTGACGCTTTCCTGAAAGAGACGCTGAATCTCTATATGGATCCGGAAATCGTGACGAGCGAAAATGCAGGTAAATATCTGCCTGCCGTCACCTCGGCGCAGGATGCTGTGCCTTATGCCGCAACCGCGTCCGCTGCCCCGATCGTTTTGGGCAAAAGCTGGACCTATTACCTCAAGGGCGGAGCACCGTTTGAACAGGGCGCGTTTGTTTCCCGCGGCCTTGCCGATTATGAGGGTCTTGTGGAAAACGGCTTTTTGAAAAAGGGCGACGACGCCTATGTCATTTTGCAGGATACGGCGGAGCCGGACCATCAGTATGATGTGGAAATCGTGGTCAACAAAGCGCTGCGCGACGCGCTGGTTGCAGGCGTCCGCGCGGAAGACGGTCAGGACCTGCGCCTGTGGTATCAGGTCAGCGGCCGCAAACCCTTCACCTATACCAAACCCGCAGATTTCACACTGACAAGTGCAAACACCGAAGTGGCTGTGGCCGCGCCCGTTGAAGCCGCACCCGGCGTCTATCAGATCAGCCTCACCGGCGCGGTCGGCAACAGCGCACTCACGCTGACGGTCGGCAACGGCAAAGCGGAGCGTGCCTTCGATTTGAGCGCCGGAACGGTGATCAGCA
>CACWJV010000239.1 GCA_902761265.1 Oscillospiraceae bacterium
GCCGAAGCCGCTGTATGAGATGCTGTTGCGGCTGGTAAGGGACAAGGATTATTTCGTGTTGACCACAAACGTCGACCATTGCTTTCAGCGCGCCGGGTTTGACAAAAAGCGGCTGTTCTATACCCAGGGCGACTACGGGCTGTGGCAGTGCAGCGTGCCGTGTCACGACAAGACCTATGACAACGAGTCGACCGTGCGCAAAATGATGGAGACCCAGTCGCATATGCGCGTGCCGGCCGAGCTGGTGCCGTACTGTCCGGTTTGCGGCAAACCGATGTGCATGAATTTGCGCGCGGACGATACGTTTGTGGAGGACGCGGGCTGGCATGCTGCGGCGAACCGCTATGCTGATTTTGTGCGCACACGCAGCGGACAAAAGATCCTCTTTTTGGAGCTCGGCGTCGGCTATAACACGCCAGGGATCATCAAGCTGCCGTTTTGGCAGATGACCGCCGCCAACCCGAACGCCGTATATGCCTGCGTCAGCCTCGGCGACACCGCCGTGCCGCCGGAGATTGCGGACCGCGCGATCTGCATAGACGCGGATATTTTCGATTTTGTTGACTCAGATCAGGCCCTGCGCCAGCATGGCGTCGGCAACCTTTTGGAAGCCCGCGATATTCGCACCGGCCACAAGATCGTAGCCCAGGCCGTTTTCTTCGGCGGCCTTTGCGGAATTGTCGTGGATATTCTTCATGATCTGGTGCAGCTTTGCGTCCACTTCTTCGGCCGTCCAGCTATAGCGCATGGAGTTTTGGCTCATTTCGAGCGCGGACGTAGCCACACCGCCGGCGTTGACCGCCTTGGACGGCGCAACGGCTTTGCAATGCTTTTTGAGCAGTTCCAGCGCTTCGTTGGTGGTCGGCATATTGGAGACCTCGACATAGTACGGCACGCCGTTGGCGATGATCTGTTCGGCTTCCTTGACGCCCACTTCGTTTTGGGTGGCGCACGGCAGCACCACGTCGGCCTTCACACCCCACGGCTTTTCGCCCGGGTGGAATTCGGCGCCGAACTTGTCGGCATAATCCTGCACCTTGTCGCGGCCGGAGGCACGCATTTCCAGCATATAGTCGATCTTTTCGTCCGTGCTGATGCCGTCTTTATCATAGACATAGCCGTCCGGACCGGAGATGGTGAGCACCTTGCCGCCCAGCTCGGTAATCTTTTTCACAGCGCCCCATGCCACGTTGCCGAAGCCGGAGACCGCAAACGTCTTGCCCTTGACTTCTTCGCCGAAGTGCTTGAGCATTTCCACGGTGTAATAGATTGCGCCGAAGCCCGTCGCTTCCGGACGGATCAGCGA
Source organism: Oscillospiraceae bacterium (assembly GCA_902761265.1). Taxonomy (GTDB): domain Bacteria; phylum Bacillota; class Clostridia; order Oscillospirales; family Acutalibacteraceae; genus UBA6857. Next base: position 1,307 of record CACWJV010000239.1, read on the forward strand.
ACCGCCGTACGGCAGCCCCTTGCCGGTCAAAACGCCGTTTTCAAACGCGCCCTTGATGCGCCGGTACTGGCCGTAGAGATAGCCGATTTCGCGGCCGCCTACGCCGATATCGCCGGCCGGCACGTCCACGTCGGGGCCGATATGGCGATAGAGCTCGGTCATAAACGCCTGGCAGAAACGCATGATCTCCGCGTCGCTTTTGCCGCGCGGATCGAAATCGGAGCCGCCTTTTGCTCCGCCGATCGGCAAACCGGTCAGCGCGTTTTTGAAGATCTGTTCAAAACCGAGGAACTTCATGATGCCGAGATAGACCGACGGATGGAAGCGCAGACCGCCCTTGTAGGGACCGATTGCGCCGTTGAACTGGACGCGGTAGCCTTTGTTGACCTGCACATTGCCGTTGTCGTCGACCCAAGTCACGCGGAATTCAATCACGCGTTCGGGCTCAACCAGACGTTCGAGCAGCGCAGCCTTGCGATAAACAGCTTCGTTTTTGTCCACAACCGCACGCAGAGATTCGAGCACCTCTTTGACGGTTTGGTGGAATTCGGGTTCACCGGGGTTGTTTTCGATCGCTTTTGCGATCACTTCGTCAACGTATGACATACTGGTTTCCTCCTGCTAATAGAAAAATAAACTGCGCGGACGGCTTGTGTCCGCAAATGTCTGACTTTCTGATTATAAATCTTTTTTGATCGTTTGTCAACGATTCCCCAAAAGAAAGACAGACTTTTATACGGCGGCGCCAACCCGACCCGTTGCCGCCCGGCTGCCCGCGCCCCGGGAGCCGAAAACCGCGACTTTCGTCGACAAAATACAATTCTTTATCTATTTTTTAACTTTCCAGGTACATCTTTCTTGCGAAAAGACTTGACCTCGGTTCCCGGTTCGTATATACTTATAGAGACCATTATTTTAAAAAGGAGAGCATCCTATGGCAACGAAAAAGTATCCCAAGGGCGTATTCATGGATATCCCCGAATTCAAGACGGCGCGTGAATTTATTGAAAACGGCCATCTGAAGGGCGGCGACAACAAGCAGTATATCTATATGGAAACCGCGAAGTCCACCCGCACCAAGAGCTTTAACGAGGTGTGGTATGATTCCACGGGGTTGGGTCAGTTTTTGTATAAGCACGGCATGAACGAAAAGAAGGTCGCGATCCTCAGCGACAACAGCTATTATTGGATCATTTGCTTCTATTCGATTTTGACCGGCAACAACACCGCAATCCCCATCGACGCCAAGCTCATGGACGACGATATTATCGACATCATGGTGCGCTCGGGCTGCGACGCGATCTATTATTCCAAGGATTTCGCCGGCACGATTGAAAAGATGAAACAGGCTGACGGCGTCAAGATCCAGCTTTACATGAAGATCGAAGATTTCTATGACATGATCGCCGAAGGTCACGCCGACCTTGACGCGGGCAATGACAGCTATCTCGACCATCCCCCGACACCCGACACGCTGGCCGCGATCGTCTATACCTCCGGCACCACCGGCAAGAGCAAGGGCGTTATGCTCAGTCACCGCAACGTCACGGCGTCGGTCGTTGCGTCGCTGCGTGTGCTGCAAAGCACCCACGGCATCGGCTTTTTGCCGATGAACCACACGTTCGCCTGGGCGAGCGCACTGTTCTCTTCCAACGTCGTGATCGGCTGGGGCTACATCTGCCGCAGTCTGAAGGATATCCCGAACGACATGATCACCTATCATCCGCATCAGATCGCCGGCGTGCCGCTGCTGGTGGAAACGATCTACAAGACCATTTGGCGCAAAGCCGAAAAGAAAGGCGCGGCCGACAAGCTGCGCAAGGGTCTCAAGATCTCCAACTTCCTGCGCAAGTTCGGCATCGACGTGCGCCGCAAGCTGTTTAAGGAGATCATCGACGGTCTTGGCGGCGAGCTCGAATACCTTGTGATCGGCGGCGCCTATCTCGATCCGAAGATCGAAAAAGGCATGAGCGATTTCGGTATCGAGATCCTCAACGGCTACGGCACCACGGAATGCTCGCCGGGTATCACGCTGTCCACCATGTTCGCCCACAAGCTCGGCTCCTGCGGCAAGCCGATGAGCTGCTGCGAAGTGAAGATCCACGATCCGGACGAAGAAGGCGTTGGCGAAATCTGGGTCAAGGGCGACAACGTGATGGTCGG
>CACWJV010000240.1 GCA_902761265.1 Oscillospiraceae bacterium
GGCTCGTCAGCGCCTTTGCAGCCGTTTCAATTGTCCATTCGTTTTTCATGTTGGTCTCTCCTTTGGGTGAATTGCCTGTCTATGATAGCATATTTCGGCACGGTTTGCAATGGGTTTAGGGACAAGGGGCTAGGGACAAGGGGCAAGGGATTGAGGGACGTAGTGCCGAGCAGAAATCGGCTGTGCTGCCTCACCCGATAATGATCTGTCAACCGCTTGTTCAAACCTCATCAGTCACGCGCATTTTATGCGGCTACTTTACCGTTAATCGTGTTGGCGCGTGACAGCTTCCCCGCCTTCGGGGAAGCCAAGGGGGCTTCGAATTTGGATTCAAATATCAATAAAATAGAAAAACTCCCTTGCCCTCTCTAAAGGTGGAGAGGTTGGGGGTCGCCGGAGGCGGCCTCTGCGCGAAGCGCAGAAGCAACGACCGAGCCGGCAGGCGAGAATGGCAGCCCGTAGGGCGTGACGGGTGAGGTTTGATCCGCCAACCGGCGGTCTAATGCTTTTCCGCAAAGCGTCAAAAATCGGACGCGCAGTCTGCGGTTTTCGTTGCAAAGCGCGGCGCAATCTGTTATAATAGTCCCATCAACCATAAGGCGGTGACACCATGCTCCATTTTCTCATCGGCCGCGAAGGCACCGGCAAAACGCATACCGCCCACCGACTGCTGGCCGACTGGGTAAAAACGCAGCACAAACCGGCGGTTTTGCTTGTGCCGCGCCAGTTTACGTTTGAAAGCGACAAGGGTGTGCTCGACGCCATGGGCCCCAAAGCCGCGTGCGACGTGGAGGTGCTCTCGTTTTCGCGTCTTGCCGACGTGGTCTTCAAACAGTGCGGCGCACCGACAAAGCCGATTCTCAAAGACGGCGCCAACGCCGCCATGCTCGCCCTCGCGCTCGAAAATATACAGGACGACCTGCGCTTTTTTGCGCGGCATCGAAACAGCGCCGGCTTTATCCAAAAAATGCTCGGGCAAATCCGCGCGTTCAAACAAAACCTGATCACACCCGACGCGCTGCAATCGTCCGCCGAAGCGCTGCCGGACGGCTATCTCAAAGAAAAGCTGCGCGAAACGGCGCTGATCTACCGCGCCTATGACGCGCTGGTGGCGCAAAGCTTTTTTGACGACGGCGACGTGCTTTCCGCCGTTTGCGACCGGCTGCAGACAACGCCGTATTTCAAAGAAAAGCTGGTTGTGATCGACGACTTTGCCGCCTTTTCCGCCCAGGAATACCGCCTGATTGAACAAATGCTGCTGCAAGCCGAGGACGTTTGGGTCACGCTGTGTCTCGATTCTCTCGACAACACCGACCCGTCGTCGCCCTTTGCTCTCACCCGGCAAACCGCCGTGCGCCTGATGCGCCTGTGCGACAAAACGGGCGTGCCCTTCGGCGGCGTGCGGGTCTTGACACAGGACAACTGCGGCTATGCGGTCTATGATTCCGCCGCGCTTGTCCATCTTGAAAAAAATCTCTATCGGCCCGCGCCGGCCGTGTTTGACGAACCGACCGGCGACCTGACCCTTTGCGCCGCGCCGGGCATCCGCGAGGAATGCGACCTTGCCGCCATGCAGATCCGCGCTCTTTTGCGCACCGGAAACTACCGCTGCCGCGATATCGCCGTCGTGTTCCGCAACGAGGAGCCCTATGCCAAAGCAATGCGCTACAGTCTGAAAAAATGCGGCGTGCCGGTGTTCGAAGACTTGCGTGCGCCGATCCGCAACGAGCCGGTCGTCATCCTCGTGCGTGCGCTGCTGCTGCTTTGCCAAACCGGCTTTACAACGGAAAACCTGATGCGCTATCTCAAAACGGGCCTCACGCCGTTTGCGTGGGACGACGTTTCCGATGTGGAAAACTACGCGCTGCTGTGGGATCTTTCCGCGTCCGGCTGGCAAAAGCAATGGCGCGACAATCCCGACGGCTTCGGCGTGGAGATGACCGACGCCCGCCGCGAAACCCTCGACCGGCTCAACAGCCTGCGCGCGCAGATCGTGTCGCCTTTGCTGCAGCTTCGGGAAGACATGAAAGACCAAAGCGGCAAACAGCGCGTGACGGTGCTCTACCGCTTTTTGCGCGAGCAGCAGATCGACGAAGCGCTCAAAGCCTATGCCCTCACGCTCGAATCGCAGGGCAAACCCGAGCTTGCAATCGAACAGGGGCAGGTTTGGGATCTTTTGATGGAGGCGTTCGACGAACTGGCCGCAACGCTCGGCGAAACGGTCCTTTCCATCCGCCAGTTCACGGCGCTGTTCGATCTTGTTATCGACGCGCAGTCGCTCGGCAAGCTGCCGGACGGCTTTGACGAAGTCTATCTGTGCGACGCGGCGCGTATCGCCACCCAGATGCCGCAAGTGATCTTTGTGCTCGGGCTGAACAGCGGTGTGTTTCCCCAAACGCCGTCGGGCGGCGCGCTGCTTTCCAAATCGGAAAGCGATCTGCTGCGGCGCGTGCTGCCCGCGCTGCCGGACGACGCCGGACAGCAAAACGCCGCCGAGCGCTTTTATGTTTACAACAGCCTTTGCTCTGCAAGAGAGAAGCTCTTTGTCTCCTTTGCCCGCACCGGCGAAGGCGGCGAAAAACGGATGGAATCCGACGTGCTTTTGATGCTGCGCCGCATGTTCCCGCATTGCGAAACCCGCGACTACGACACCTTGCCCGCGTCGTTTTTCATCGAGGGCGAACAAATCGCCTTCGAATGGCTCGCGCGCCACTGGCACGACGACACGCCCGAAAAGGCTGCGGTTTTGCAGCACTTCGAGCAGTCCGCTGCCTATCGCGACCGGCTTTACGCGCTGCGCCGCGCAGCGCACAAACAGACGTTTCAAATCAAAGACCAAGCGCTCGCCAAAGCGCTGTTCGGGCAAAAACTTGTGCTCTCCGCGTCGCAGCTCGAAAAATATGAGGAATGCCCGTTCCAATATTTTTGCCGCTACGGGCTGCGCGCCAAACCGCGCCAAACGGCAAAGCTCGACCCGGCGTCCGCCGGCACGGTCGTGCACTATGTGCTGGAAAAGTTACTCAAATCCCACAAGGGCGAACCGTTGTCCGCAGTGGCGTTCAAAACGATCCAGTCGCAGATCGCGGCGATTCTCAAAGAATATATCGACACCTACATGGGCGGCGCCGACGGCAAAAGCGCACGGTTTTTGTACCTCTACCGCCGCATGTATAAAACTTTGACGACCCTCGTGGAACGGCTGGTGTTCGAATTTGATCAAAGCTCGTTCGTGCCGGTCGGGTTTGAAGTGCCGATCGGACCGGGCAAAACAATCGAGCCGTTCCGTATCGAGCTGGAAGACGGCTATGTGGAGCTGCGCGGCGTGATCGACCG
>CACWJV010000241.1 GCA_902761265.1 Oscillospiraceae bacterium
CCCAGCAAGTGGCTTGCAGAAGGCGATGACGCTGTGGAGGAAATCGCTTTTGAACAAGAACTCGGTATGCTCGATATGATCAGCAACACCTGGCAGCAGGCGGTACCGCAGACCGCGATTTATGATCTGATCGAAGCGCATTTCAACGCGCCGCTGCCCGAAGGCAAGACCGAAAAGAAAGCGATCGTCATCGGCTACGACGGCTGCCGTGTGGACAATTTCCGCTTGCTTGCAACGTCCAAACGCAGCGCAATCAACACGCTGCTCGGCATGGGCGGCCAGGCGATCTACTCTTATGCCGGCGGCGTCCCGTATCCCCACGCGAATACCCAGGCAACCTCGACAGCGCCCGGCTGGTGCTCTATGCTGACAGGTGTACTGGCCGATGTACACGGCATTACCAACAACGGACAGCCGAAGGCGATCAATCCGAAAACGCTTCTTCTCTCGCTTGTGGAAGACGGCACGGTGGACGACAGCGCGTTCTATGTTTCATGGGACGGCCATTTCAGCAAAAAGGACGCGACCTATATCAACGAGAAGCATTACGCGAAGGACGAAGGGTTGGATGTCACCTTCCGTCGCGCGCTCTTTGATCCGGGAACCAAGTACAACATCATCTCCGATCTGAAAAAGACCGATTGCACCGACTTCATTTTCTCCACACTTGAATATACCGATCACGCCGGTCACAGCACCGGCTTCACGCCGACCAACGTCAAATATGTCAGCGCGTTCCGCAACGCGGAAGCGACCGGTACGGATATCATTGAAACAATCACAAATCGTGAAACCTATGAAACCGAAGACTGGCTGATTCTGATCACGACCGATCACGGCGGCATCGGCGTCGGCCACGGCGGCCCTTCGTTTGAAGAACGCATGACCTTCATTGTGTCGAACAAAGACATTCTTTCTGTCCTCGGCGCATAATCTGGAACCCGTTAAAGGAGCGCGTTATGAGTAAATACTTACCAACCGGCAACGAATTCGTGTCGCTGCCGACCATCCGCGAGGATGACGGCGCGATTGAAGCGATCGGCTTTTTGTATATGGCGCAAAAAGGCATGATTGAAGTGCGCGGTGACGACGTTTGTCCGCTGATGGCGCCGTTCATTTCCTTAAAAGATGCAAACGGCAACTATCCGCCTGCCGCATTATCCGATCTGCGCTGGCGTCGCGAGAACTACTGGATTCCGGTTTTGGAAGCGAACGCAAGTGATGTGCGGCTTTGCGCGACCTATTTTACACCGGTCGGCGAGCGTGGCTTCGGCCTTCGTATGTCGCTTTGCAGCGATACGGATGTATCTGTTCGCTTTGGTCTTAACGGCCGCTGGGCGACCGCGATGCACTGCGTGAACGAGGAAAAAGAACTGGACGGCGTGAAAAACTGTTTCGCCAGCGATTGGAACCACAGCATTCTGTTTGATTTTCGCAGCGGCTATCCGTTGTTCTCCTTTGCGCCGATGGCCGATCAGCCGATCGAATCTACGTTTGCATCGAATAACGGCGTGATCGATTACACACTGTATCAGGATTGCGACCTTAAAGCGCATGAAGAGAAAACGCTGACCTTCTATTGGGGTATCGGCTTCGAAGAGGTTGCCGCTGCAACTAGCGCACAGGAGATGCTGCGCCGCGGTTGGGATTGGGAATACAGCAAAACGGCGAACTGGCTGCAAAAGCGGATCTGTAAAATGCCGACGGAAAAGCTGAGTGAGATTTATAACACGAACCTGTTTTTCTGTATGTTCTATTCCACCGGTCTGACGCTTGATACCGAAGAGCTTATCTGTGCCACGTCGCGCAGCCCGCGCTATTATGTCAGCGCTGCCTACTGGGATCGCGATACATTGCTTTGGTCCTATCCGGCGATTCTCGATGCAGATGCAAAGCTTGCAAAGCAAATCTTGTTCTATATTTTCGGCAGACAGCGCCGCAATCTCGGCGTACATTCGCGTTATATCGACGGCACGATGCTGGAACCCGGCTTCGAACTGGACGAACTGATGGCGCCTGTCGTTGCATTGAACGGTTATGTGGAAAAGACCAGTGACCGCGCGATTCTTGAGGAACGCCAGATTCGCGACGGTATCGCAGAGATTCTTGAAAAACTGGCCGCGGAAAAGCACTTGAGCGTGGATCTTTATGCCTCTTTTCTGCAGCCGTCCGACGATATGTGTGCCTACCCGTATCTGACCTATGACAATATGCTTGTCTGGCTTGTGTTGCAAAAACTGTCCGCACTCTATCCTGATTCTTATGGTGATTTGGCGAAACAGGCGGAACGTGTGAAGACTGCAATTTATGAGCACTGCGTCTATCATGATGAATCCGGCAACCCCTATTTTGCCTGGGCGGTCGATCTGGAAGGACACCATAGCATTTATGATGAACCGCCGGGAAGTCTGCAATTGATGTCCTATTACGGCTTCTGTGAAGAAAACGACGAGATTTGGCAAAACACGCTCAAGGTGATTCGCTCGCCGAAATATGAATATAGCTTTTCCGATCAGCCCATCGCGGAGATCGGCTGCGCACACGCGCCGTATCCTTGGGTACTCAGTATGTGCAACAGCATGCTTTGCGGCCATGAGCAGCAGGCATGGCGCGAACTCGAAACGCTGGAAATGGACAACGGCATCGCCTGCGAAAGCGTGGACCCGGTGGAAGGCTTTTGTCGAACCGGCGCCGCGTTTGCAACCGCGGCCGGTTTCCTGTGCCACAGCTTGCGCGTAAGCGTGGAAAAGAAAAAAGTATAAGAAGTGAAAACATGATTCGCAATATCGTTTTCGATCTCGGAAATGTGCTGGTTGATTTTGATCCGAAATTCTATATGCAGTCTTTCGGCTTTACAGAGCAGGAAATTCAAAACCTGTTTCGGCTTGTATACGAAGACGACTGGCGGCTTTATGACCGCGGAGATTATGGTTC
>CACWJV010000242.1 GCA_902761265.1 Oscillospiraceae bacterium
AGGCACCCCGACGGAAGCAATATTATTTTGCAAAAACGCTGCCGTGAAGCGGTCATCATAGGTTTGCGGCACAATATCACAGGTTTTCATATACCAAAGAAGCAGGTGCTCTCTCATTTTGGCAATGATCGGCTGATACGACTCTTCGTCGATCCGGTTGCACCTTTCCCCCTCGGAGAGCACATAAAACTCATCCTTTTCATACAGCCGCAGCACGTATTTATAGTCTTTTGAACGGATCATGGCAGCTTTTGTGTGCGTACCGTCCTCTTTCATCTAGAGCAGCAATCTAGGTGCATAGATATCATTTTCATTCAGAAGATTGTTGTGTTCGGAACAGTGGGTTTCCCCGGACAGTCTCCCGCCTTCGCAGAAGACGTACGCCCTGTGCAAGCATTGCGTTGATCAGCAAAGCGCCTGCCGGCCCGATTAAGTACCCGAGCCATTTCTCTTTTCCCGTAATGTTCTCACTATTGATTCGTGAATGGAAGATCGGTTTGTCAATCAGCATCTTTTTTACCTCCGGATCCTGATTCATTGAATTCATTATACCTGAGACCATATCCTTTTTCAATCCTGTATGCAAAAAAAGCAGCCGCCCTTCGCTTCAAAGTGCGCTGTTGGCGTATTAGAATCCGGCAGACAGACGTTGCAGCGACTGACGGGCGACGCTGTTGCAGCAGCGCAAGCGCAAAAAGTCGATCAGCCAAGCCTTCGAAATCCGCCATTCACCGATGCAATCCGGGCAGCACAGACGGCCGTTTTGGTTTTTCGGCTATTCGCGCAGCGTCTTGAACACGCTATTAAAAGGCACGCGGAACAACAAAACCGCGGCTGTTGTTTTGGGGCCGTCAGACGAGGAAGACCCCGACAAAAAAGCGCTGCGCCCTCAAACGGGGAACGCAGCGCTTTCTTTTCGACCGCAATCGTCTTTGCTGTCAGATTGTCAAACCGCACAATCCGCTTGTGGCCGACGCAGGCGCTTTCATAGACCTGTTTGCCGTCGGCAAGAATGCGGAATTCCCGGATGCGCTGCCCGTCGCGGATATCCTCGCGCAGCATCAGATAGCGCACCGGCTGCGGGTCGTCAAACCGGATTTCGCAGCAGCCGTCCGCCAATGCGGGGCGGTCGATGAGCCGGATCGGGTTGGAATAGGTTTTCCGGATCAGCTTGCCGAATTCGCGGAACTGCGCTTCATCCTGAAAATCCCCGTCCCGGCTGATTGCCATGCCCAGCAGCAGATTGGAGTTTCGGCCGACCGAACGGATATAGCAGTCCAGAAGCTGTTCGGGCGTATAACGCAGATGCTCCTCGTTGGGCTGCCAAGCTCCATCTCGTGCCAGTCCAATTGCTGTTTTGTCGGTTTTGCAATGTGTTCCACACGACCGCCTCCCTTTTTTTGTTCTAAGCGAATTATAACACAAGCGGCAGGCGTTTTCAATATTTTTCTCAGCGGTCTTGAAAGTGATCGCAAGATATGATACCATTTAGCAAAAGAAAGACACATCCTGATTTTGGGAGGAGATCTCTATGTTTCAAAAATATCCAAACAACCCTATTTTCGGCAATCCGGCGCTCGGCACGCTGTTTGACGTCTATCTGACGGCGCTGCCGGACGGCCGGTTTCGCATGGACCTTTCCACCAGAAAAGACAATGCGCTGTCCGTCTCCTTCTCCGAAGACGGCGTCCGCTGGACAGACCCGGTTCCCACGCTCACGCCCGACGCAGCCTCCGGCTGGGAGGATTGGGTCAACCGCAACTGCGTATTGAAAATCGGCGACACTTACAAAATGTGGTACACCGGGCAGGCGCACGGCAACAGCTATATCGGCGTTGCCGAAAGTCGGGACGGACAAACGTTTCACCGCGTTTCCGACACACCGGTGCTGTCTCCGGAAGCCGGCTTCGAGGGCGCGTCCGTGATGAATCCCTGCGTCCTTTTTGAAAACGGCCGGTACCGGATGTGGTACAGCGCCGGCGAAACCTATGAGCCGAACGTGCTTTGCTATGCGGAAAGTGCCGACGGGATCCATTGGGAAAAATCGCCGTTGAATCCGATTCTGGAAAATAATCCGGCGAAGGAATATGAGCAAAACCGGATCGGCGGCTGTCAGGTGCTGCCGCATCCGGAGCTCGGCTATCTCCTTTTTTATATCGGCTACCGGGATATCCATACCGCCTGTATCTGTGCGGCATATTCCGCAGACGGCGTCACGGATTTCCACCGCTGCAAGCACAATCCCTTGATTGCGCCGACCGCCGACTCGTGGGACGCGGATTCCTGCTATAAGCCCTCCGCGCTCTATGACAAAACGAACGATCGTTGGCGCATCTGGTACAACGGCCGTGCGGGCGGCATGGAATATATCGGCATGGCGGAAAAACACGGCGATTTCACAAAAGACGACTTTGAATAAAGGAGTATGCCCATGACTGTCGATCTGAAAGAAAAGCTTCGCGCCTATGTGGAGGCGTTCAACGCCGGCGACGTCAAACGCGAGAGGGCGTCCGTCAAGGACCACCGCGACTGGCGAGGCGAGAAGCTCCTGCCCGGCGGAGACGACTGACGACACGAGCCCCGCGCCGCCGAACCTCACATGCCTGTTCCACACCTTGAAGCCCTTCTCTCCGAACTCCGGCTTCGTCCACGGAGGCGGAACCGTGTCCTCGGCGCCGTATGTCGTACCGTCCCAGACGCACTTCCCGTCGGGCTTCGCGTAGTAGGCGTAGTCGGAGAGGACGGTCTTGCCCGTCTTCGCGTCCGTCACCTCGTAGCGCATCTTGAACGTCCCCGGGCGAAGCGCCGACACGTCGAACGGAACGGTCAGCCTGCCGGACTTCCTCTCCAGCCTTTTCTTCGAGGAGAAACCCGTCGGCGCGCCGGTGTCGAGGTCGTCCATCGCTATCGCCAGGTCGTAGTCGTCCCCTT
>CACWJV010000243.1 GCA_902761265.1 Oscillospiraceae bacterium
ACCTACAACGCACGCGCCGAGGTCTATACCGACAGCGCACCGAACTGGGGCAGTATTCTGACCGACGTATCCAATCTGCGCAATATGTATACCAACGGCAACATTTCGCCCGAAGGCGACGAACCGCCGAAGATCCAACACATGCGCAAATACCCCACGGTTTACAGTCGCATCCGCTGCGCGATGCCGGACGCCGTTCTCGCGTCGTTTGGCAACTGGAGCGCCATCAACTACGGCATTGTGGAAGACGATCTGGATATCTATAAGCACAACGATTCGACCGACGAGGAAGTTGCAAAGAGCATTGTCAACTATCTGGACGAGGGCAACAAGCCGACGCTGCTGTTTACACAGTTTGACTCTGTGGACGGCGCCGGCCACGCCTATGGCAGTGATTCCGACATTTATCTCAAACAGATCAGCGTCGTGGACGAATATATCGGCTGGATCTACGACGCCATTGCGCGCAACGGTCTGCTGGACGATTCTCTGATCATCGTGCTGCCCGACCACGGCCACAAAGCCGAAGGCGGCCACGGCCGGTTCTCCTACCGTGAATCGGTGATCACCCTTGCCGTTGCGGGCAAAACCGTCAAAAAGGGCGGCACCATGGACAAGGACACGCGCAACCGTGACGTTGCCGCGATCGCGCTGTTTGCCCTCGGCGTTCCCAAGCCGCTGGACATCACCGGCCGCGTACCTGCGAATCTGTTTAACGATTACATCGGCGAACTTCGCCCGATTCACCGCGACATTCTTGACGCGATCATCTCCGGCGTGATGTGGATCTACACGCTCACGACGAAGGACAAATAAGCCTGCAGATAGAAAAACATCCGCTCTCATAGGAGGGCGGATGTTTTTGGTTGTGTTCCGTTTTATCTGTTTTTAACCGGGCGCGGGGAACCGGACTACAGCGGAAAAAGGAATCCCGCCATTTGAACGGGATTCCTGATTGATCGTTTTGTAAAAGTTGCAATCAATACTTTGCGCCGAAGATCAAAGTAAATTCAGTATTAAAAAAGTAGCGGTCGGCCCGTGGCCGACTAAACAAAAACTCAAAAAAGCCCGCTTTGTGCGGGCTTCCCATTCGGATAATCATTTTTTGATGAGCGCGAACAACTCCTGCAGCAGCCGTTTATAATCTTCAAAGATTCGCTTGATACGCACAAGGAACGATTCGCTGCGGTGATAGTCGCCGATGGCGCTGTAATCAGTATCGCCCGTCAGCGGCACCACGGACGCGTCCGGGAGCTTCACAAGGAACTGCGGATAGACGTCGTTGTGCACCGTTGTGCCGCGGCCTTCGCCGAACAGATAGTCAAACAGCTCCACTTCACAGGTCGGGTTGATGGAACCGAGCTGAATGTGCGTGGTGTTTTTCATAAACCAGGTGTATTCCGGGAACGCGCAGGTCGACGCGTCCACCGTGCGGTCGGGCGAAAGATAGTTTACGTCGCCGGGCACCGCCTGCGTGTAGTCCGCCGGGAAGGTCGTGTTGTAATCCGCCGCCGTGGCACCGATCGAGGCGTATTTGAGGTCCACGATCGCGTCGGAGTTTTCGTTGCGCGACGCCACCAGCGGCACGTTGGGATAGCCGTATTTTGTCACGATGGAAACGGCCACGCCTTTTTGCATCGCGTCTTCGATCAGCGCGGGAATCTTCGCCTGCACGTCGTGATAAAAATCAACCTTCTCATAAAACGCGTCGGTCACGATCCCGTTGGCAAACTCGTTGCGCACATAGTCAAAGTCATCATACGGCATCATCGCCCAGAAGCCGGGCATCCGGCCGAAGATATAGCGCAGCGCCTGCCGGTAGGTACTGGCAAACACAGAGCGCACAAGCCGTTTGACAACGGCGACGGTCACGTCGGTCATACCCTTCTGATGCAGCAGATCCACAAGCGTTTTGACGATCTCGCCCTCGAGATCGTAGCCGGCAAAGCCGTTGATGAACGCAACGGTGCTGTCCGGGTCCATGTCGATGTCATTCTTAAACGCGTCGCCGCAAAATGCCGAGCCGTTGAACGCACCGCAATAAAACGAGATCGCATCCAGATACTCGGTGCCGTACACGGCAAGATAGGCCGCAAGCACACACGCGCCCATGCTGTAGCCGATCAGATCGACCGTTTTTGCTCCTGTTGCGTCAAGCACATACTCGATGAAATCATGCAGTCCGTCGGCGAGCGCATGCATTTCCTGCCGCCAGTCGTAGCTGTAATAGATATAATCGCTGGCAAGATAGCCCACACCTTCGTGATATTTCGCGCGGATCTCCTCCGGGTCGGGATAGGTGAAGATCGTGGACGTATAGGTTCGTACCGGGTCGCCGTTCTCGTCGCAGCGAATGCCGTCCAAAAGCGCCAACAGCAGTTGATTAAGCGGATAGTCCAGCGCGTGGAATTCCCCCTTGAGCACACGGTTCATTACCGGCTGCACCGTGTCGCGCAGGCCGCGCATGATGGATTTTGCCGTGGGTGGAAACACCTTTTCCCCGGTGCGCAGGTCCACCGTGTCGGTTGAAATGAAGCCGGCCATAAAGATCACCGGCGATTCGTTTTCTGCCGTTGGCTCCACCGCAAGCGCCGGCGCCGCAACACAGAAGATCAGCAAAACCGCAAGCAGCATTGCGAGCAATTGTTTCATGTTATCTCCTCCAAGTCAAATGCTGTTCTATCACTTTACCATATCGGGCGCGAAAAAGCAAGCAATATCATCAAAAAAAATCCCGCCATGGAAAACGGGACAAAAAAAGAAAAGCCCGAAACATCTCGTCGGACCTTTTCTCCTAAAGCGAAGATATTTATGTACCTTCAAAACTGAACAAAGTGTTTTCAATGCATAGAGGTCTGTAGTCCTTGAACCAAGTCTTATGGTCAAGCCCTCGACCGATTAGTACTGCC
>CACWJV010000244.1 GCA_902761265.1 Oscillospiraceae bacterium
CCGCCGTTCGGCCATCAATGGACAACGACGACCACAAGCGCTACGCGCAAGAAAGACGGCAAACGCGTGACCGTATGCTCTATCTGCGGAGAAAAGCAGGGGGAAGAACCGATTGCCAAGATCGCTTCGGTCAAGTTGTCGGAAACAAAATATGTTTATGATAAGAAAGCGAAAAAACCGACGGTTACTGTGACAGACGCCAACGGAAAAACGCTTACTTATAAAAAAGACTATAAATTAAAGTACGACTCCGGCCGCAAACGGGTTGGTACCTACTATGTTTTGGTTACCTTCTGCGGTGACTACCAGGGCACAAAATCTTTGCGTTTTAAGATTGTTTTGCCAGCAGCGGCCGGGCTGAAAGTTGTCGGCGGCAAGAAGCAGGCGACCTTGACGTGGACGAAAACACTCGGCGCAAGCAAGTATGTCATCTATATGGCGCAGACAAAAAACGGCACTTACAAGAAAAGGTTCGACCTGTTATTTCAGGATCCGTCCGGTCACGGTTGCTACAACCGGCAGCAACAGCTACGGCGGGTATTCCAAAGTACGGTCTGCGAAAATCGCCTGACCGGGTGAAACGAAAAAAGAAGCAATCCGCGTGGATTGCTTCTTTTTATGTCTGCTGCTTTCTTTACAGTGCGATGCTTTCACCGGTCATCTCTTTCGGCTGCGGCAACCCCATGATCTTGAGCATGGTCGGTGCGAGGTCGCACAGTCTGCCGCCCTCACGTACGTTGCAGTCATAGCCCGCTATGATGAACGGCACCGGATTGGTTGTGTGTGCCGTAAACGGCGTGCCGTCGTCCTCAAGCATCTTGTCGGCGTTGCCGTGGTCGGCGGTGATCAGCATCACGCCGCCCATTTTTTTGACAGCATCCCACACGCGACCGACGCAGGTGTCAACTGCTTCCACCGCCTTGACTGCCGCATCAAAGATACCGGTATGGCCGACCATGTCGCAGTTGGCAAAGTTGAGGATAACTGCGTCATATTTGCCGGACAGCACCGCTTCCTCCACCTTTTCGGTGACTTCATAAGCGCTCATCTCCGGCTGCAGATCGTAGGTCGGCACTTTCGGCGAGGCGACGAGGATGCGGTCTTCGCCGTCAAATTGCTTTTCTACACCGCCGTTAAAGAAGAAGGTGACGTGGGCGTACTTTTCGGTTTCGGCGATTCTGAGCTGTGTTTTGCCCATTTTAGCCATATATTCACCGAAGGTGTTCTCCAATGTTTGCGGCTTAAATGCGACATGTACGTTCGGCATCGTGGCGTCATACTGCGTCATGCAGACATAGTACAGCGGGAAGAAGCCGTTTTTGCGCTCAAAGCCTGTAAAGTCGGGATCGACAAACGTGCGTGTGATCTCGCGGGCACGGTCGGGGCGGAAGTTAAAGAACACGATGGAGTCGTTCGGCTTTACGGTAGCGTGTTCAGCACAGACTGTCGGGAGAACAAATTCATCTGTCAGGTGTTTGCCTTCCGCATCGATTGTTTCATACGATGCTTTGATCGCTTCCACCGGATCGTCAGCCTGAATACCTTCACCGTAGACCATAGCCGCATAGGCTTTGCCCACACGTTCCCAGCGGTTGTCGCGGTCCATTGCATAGTAGCGGCCCATCACAGTGGCGATTTTGCCGGCGCCGATCTCTTTGAGTTTGTCTGCGCACTGGGCGGCACGTCGCGGCCGTCCAGGAAGCAGTGGATGAAGACTTTGTCAAGACCGGCACGCTTTGCCAGCTCCACGATCGCGTACATATGCGTGTTGTGGCTGTGTACGCCGCCGTCGCTCATCAAACCCATCAGGTGCAGCGCGGAATCGTTGGCCTTGCAGTTTTCAATTGCGCCGACAAGCGCTTCGTTTTCGAAGAAATCACCGTCGGCAATCGACTTGGTGATGCGGGTCAGTTCCTGATAGACCACACGGCCGGCGCCGATATTGGTGTGGCCGACTTCGCTGTTGCCCATCTGACCGTCGGGCAGACCGACGTCCATACCGGAAGCGCCGATATAGGTCATGGGGCAGGTGGCCATCAGTTCATCCAGACGCGGCGTTTTTGCGGCGACGATGGCGTTGCCGTAATCGCTTTCATTCTTGCCGAAGCCGTCCATGATGCAGAGTAATACGGGCTTTTTCATAAGCAAATCAACTTCTTTCTTTGAGAAAAATCTGGAAACAAGAGGAAAGAGTGGAGAAGCTTTTCAAAAGTCTCCACTCTCTGTACTCATATCGTTCAACCGTTGGAGGCCGCTTTGACGATGACGGAGAAGTCAGCCGCTTTCAGCGAAGCGCCGCCGATCAGACCGCCGTCCACATTGACCTTGGAGACGAGCTCTTCCGCGTTTTTCGCGTTCATGGAGCCGCCGTACTGTACCGTCACGGTTTCGGCAACATCAGCACCGTAGGCTTCGGCGATGGCAGCGCGGACAAAGCCGTTGCCTTCGTCCGCCTGGTCGGCTGTCGCGGTCACGCCGGTACCGATAGCCCATACGGGTTCATAGGCGATGATGACGTTCTTGAGCTGTTCTTTGGTGACGTTTGTCAGCGCCATCTTGGTTTGATACTTCAAAAGTGTTTCGGTATAGCCGAGTTCACGCTGCTCGAGGGTTTCACCTACGCAGATGATCGCTTTCAAACCGGCGTTCAGCGCAGCCAGAGAGCGCAGGTTCACGGTTTGGTCGGTCTCGCCGAAATACTGACGGCGCTCGCTGTGGCCGATGACGACGTATTCCACGCCGGAAGCGACAAGCATATCTGCGGAGACTTCGCCGGTATAGGCACCGGAAGCTTTGAAGTGGACGTTTTCTGCACCGATCTTGATGTTGGACCCATTCGCTGCTTCCACAGCGGCGGCGATGTCAACATACGGTACGCACAGCACAACGTCACAATCTGCGCCGGCCACAAGCGGCTTCATCTCGTTGATAAGCGCGGTGGTCTGCGCCGGGGTGTTGTTCATTTTCCAGTTGCCGGCAATAACGGCTTTACGAAGATCTTTTTTCATAATCAATAACAACCTTTCTGTATGTTATAATCAGTCTTTGTCGTTCAGCGCTGCCACGCCCGGCAGTTCCTTGCCCTCGAGGAATTCCAGTGATGCGCCGCCGCCGGTGGAGATGTGGCTCATCTTGTCGGCGAAGCCGAGCTTCTGGATCGCTGCCGCAGAGTCGCCGCCGCCGATGATGGAGATCGCGTTGCTTTCGGCAATCGCGGTTGCAACGCCGATAGTGCCGTTTGCAAAGTGCTCCCATTCGGAAACGCCCATCGGACCGTTCCAAATCACGGTGCCGGCGTCTTTCACAGCGTTGGCAAACAGTTCGGTGCTCTTCGGACCGATATCAAGGCCCATCCAGCCGTCGGGAATATCGTCGGAATCAACGATCTGATACTCGGTATCCTCTTTATATTCCTTGCCGACCACGTTGTCGATCGGAATCAGGAACTTGACGCCCTTGGCCTTGGCTTTTTCCATCATCTCTTTGGCAAGATCGATTTTGTCAGCTTCCAGCAGGGAGGTGCCGACGGTGTGGCCGAGCGCTGCAAAGAAGGTATATGCCATACCGCCGCCGACGATCAGTGTGTCAACCTTTTCCATCAGGTTGGTGATAACGCCGATCTTGTCGGACACTTTTGCGCCGCCGAGGATGGCGACCAGCGGACGACGCGGGTTTTCCAGTGCGCCGCCGATGTATTCCAGTTCTTTTTGGATCAGAAAACCGCAGACAGCCGGCAGATAGTCGGCAACGCCGGTGGTGGAGGCGTGCGCACGGTGTGCGGAGCCGAAGGCGTCGTTGACATAGATATCGGCAAGAGAAGCGAGCTTCTTTGCGAATTCGGGATCGTTTTTGGTTTCTTCCGCATGGAAACGGACGTTTTCAAGCAGCAGCACTTCGCCTTCTTTGAGATCGGCTGCAAGAGCCTGTGCGCTTTCGCCGACAACGTCTTTTGCCATCTTGACCGGGCGGCCGAGCAGCTCGGAAAGACGGACAGCCACGGGAGCGAGCGAGAATTCCGGTTTGAATTCACCCTTGGGTCTGCCGAGGTGGGAGCAAAGGATCAGCTTTGCACCGTTGTCAAGCAGATATTGAATCGTCGGCAGGGAAGCAACGATACGCTTGTCAGATGTGATTACGCCGTCTTCCATTTTGACGTTGAAGTCACAGCGGACAAGGACCTTCTTTCCCTTGACGTCGATGTCTTTTACGCTTTTTTTGTTGAGTACGTTCATAGTTTTTTTCCTTTCGGTTTATAGTGTATTATTTTTAACAATAATCAACGTATATTCTATAACAAATATGCCGTTTTTGCAAGTCTTTTCCGTAAATTTCTCTCGTCGATTTTTCGTTTGCTGTCTTTCTCTTGTAAACAGCGAAGTCTTGTGCTATACTATATTTGTTTATCTCTAGATCTGAAAGGAGTGCATCTCTGAATGGAATTGAAAAAAATCAGTAAAGGAACCTTCTTTGCATACCATACAGCCGATCGGTTCAAAACGACGGTTTTGTCACTTTCTGTTTTGGCGCCGCTGGACGAAAATACGTCCTGCCGCGCTCTGATGCTTCAACTGCTTGC
>CACWJV010000245.1 GCA_902761265.1 Oscillospiraceae bacterium
TCTGTTTCGTATACGTTTGATCTTTCCGCTTACGCGGAAGGTATCGTGGAAGTTTCGGCGGTTGCAAAAGACAGCAGCGGCAACACATCCTCGACGACCAATGCACCGTATACTGAATATCGGATTGACCGTACAGCACCGCAGGCTCCGGCGGCACCGACTGCAGTAGGCCGCGACGGCTACATCGATATAAGCTGGAACGCCGCCGATGACGGCGACACCTCTGCATTCCACCTCTATCGGAGTACAGAGAAAAACGGCACATACGAGATCATTAAGCAGGGAAGCCTCATTTCCTTTAGTGACACTGCGGTGCAGCCAGGCACAATGTATTGGTACAAGCTGCGTGCTGTTGATGCTGCCGGTAACGTGTCTGGTTTCAGCGACGCGGTTTCTGCGGCACCGACAGAAGATGTGACGCCGCCCGCAATCGCAGACCTGATTTTGTCTGCCGACAAACGCGTTGTTACGGTTAAGGGCACCGATAATCATTTCACCGATTCCATTACAGTTGAGTATTCGTTGAACCAAAAGGATTTCACTCCGGTGTCCGTGACATACAACACAAGAGGTGCAACAACGCTTGCCACTGCCGCACTGCCTGTCTTCGACAATGGAAAGAACGTAACGGTTCGTGCGAAGGCGTTCGATGCAGCAGGCAATGAATCCGATTGGACAAGTGTCACCTTTACGGCAGATACCGCGGCACCCACGCTGCATGATCTTCAGGCTGCACTGAACGACGGTGCAATGACCATCAGTTGGAAAGACGGCGCCGAGGAGGATCTGGCAGGGTTTGAAATCTATTACTCCGTCAACGGCGGCACATACAAGCTGTTCATTTCCAGAGCTGCTTCCGCATCACACGAGTATACCGTGACGAAGTCTCTTAAGAGCTTTACGAACGGTTCTTATCGTTTTCGCGTAGATGCGATCGATACCTCGCAAAACAGAAAATCGTATGAAACTGACACGTTTGAACACACACAGGGAATTGACGGTATCACGACCGGCGACGGCGAAGAAATCAACAAACTGAACGCCGTGATCACAGTTCCCGCATACTTTGAAACAGAGGTCGGCGAATTGTTTGACGCTTCGGCATCTTCGGCCGCCAGTGAGATCGTTTCTTACGACTGGACATTCGGCGACGGTACAACCGCTAAGGGCAAAACTGTTGAAAAACGCTATGAGCAGCAAGGCGCTTATACGGTTGCGCTGACGATCACCGATGCACTAGGCAACACCAATACTGCAGAAACAACGGTGACAGTTTTGCCGCGCGCAAAATACGGCTTTGCTTCGATCAAGGTGACCGACGAAAACGGAAAGGCGTTGCGCGGTGCAACCGTGTGCATGAACTTTGGAGAAGAAGATCAGTTCAGTCAGATGACCGATGCCAACGGTAAAGTCACCATGCGTGTGGTGGAAGGTACGCACACGATTGCTGCTTCCAACGGCGCGGACTATCTGCCTGCCTCCGGCTCGGTTAAAATCGTTGCCGGTGAGACGACAAACGCAACGCTGACGTTGGAAAACGGCATGATCATGACGTCCGATCTGACCGTGAAGAAGATGACGCTCGACGAAATCATTGCTGCCGGCATCTCTGTTTCCGACCCGGCAAACAACAGCTATTATTCCGGCGAGATCACCATCTTCTACAGAGAAAAGATTATCCACTATACCTATGTGAGAACCGACACCAAGATTGTGGGCTACACCGTGGACGTGCCGGGCGGTCCGCAGCCGGTCTATATTCCCAACGATGGCGGAATCGAACTGATCGCGTTCATCTTTATCCCGATCAAGGCAGGATTCCTCAAAGATTTCTACCAGGTGAACTTTACGGTGTGCAACAACGCTTCCGCCGAATTCGCAATCGATGATCTGGTTGCAACGGTTGCGGTGCCAAACGGTATGACGCTGATGCGCGGCCTCAACGGCTTTGAGGAGACCGCGACGGTGAAACTCGGCACAATCACAGGCCAGAGCAGCAAAAACGTGATGTGGTGTCTGCGTGCGGACCGGGCGGGCAGCTATGATATCAATGTTTCTGCAGACGGTACGCTGCGCGGATTCGATACGCCGCTTTATACCTCACAGTCCAGCACGGTTACAGTCGCCAAAATGTCGGAACGTATGCAGGTGATCGCGGAATTCCCCGAAGGCATCTATGTCCAAATGAAGAAATGGAGAAAGCGCATCTACCGCATGGAAGATCCGTCGCTTTATATCGCCGCGGAAAAATTCGATGCGACCGCCTACTTCAACGTCGGCTTTGAAAACATTGACGACGAAGATTTGTATTGCCCGACGCTGGATGTTGACGCGGTGAGACTGCTGTTTAAGACAGATAATCTGAAAGACAAACTTGACATTGAAGAAACCGGCACCTATGTGGTCGGCGCAGACGGCACGCGCACAGAGGGCGAGGCAAATATGCATGGCGTGGTCGAATTCCGTAAGGTCAGCTTCCGTTACCCTGGCGCCGAAGATTACCTCCTCAAAGATATTTCCTTCACCGCGCAACGTGGCGAGACTGTGGCTTTTATCGGCTCGACTGGTTCGGGCAAATCTACGCTGATTAATCTCGTACCGCGCTTCTACGACGCGACGGATGGGGCCGTTTTGGTAGACGGCGTAGACGTACGCGAGTATCAATTGCAGGCGCTCAACAATAAAATTAGCTACGTGCCGCAAAAAGCCGTGCTGTTCGACGGGACGGTCAAATCCAATGTCGCTTATGGCGATAATGGCAAAGGCAAAATCCACGAAAAGAAAATCCATGAGGCAATCCGCGTGGCGCAGGCCAAAAAATTTG
>CACWJV010000246.1 GCA_902761265.1 Oscillospiraceae bacterium
CGATCAGACCGGCATATTCCCGGCGCTTCCGGCTGCCCTCGGGACCGAAGACATGGCGGATCGCGTCGTCATAGTTCTCGTTGGAGATGCAGCCCCAGTAGCCGGGCATGGTGAAGAACGTGGCCAGCGCCAGCGCCGAGGTGACGCCTTCCACCATCTTGTTATAGAGCGTGGCGCGTGTGAGGCCGATCATGTTGTCCATCATGCCGCTCTTTTCGGCCAGGTCGAGCGTGGCGGTCACAAGCTCGGGGACGTTGATCCAGCCCCATTCGCCCGCGTCGATGAACAGGCGGTTCAGCGCGATGCCGTCCAGATGGAACTTGCCGCTGATGGCTTCGCTCATGAATTCCGAACCGTTGATCAGCGCCGCGTTCACGCCGAAGCCGTTGAGCTCCACCGGAAACGCGTCCTGATATTTCGCAATATAGGCCATGCTGACGTTGGTGCCGAGGCACGAGGAGATGAGGCCCACCTTTTCGGCGCCGGTGGCGGCCTTCACTTTCAGGATATAGTCGTGCAGGTCGTCCGCAATCTGCATCGGATCCAGACGCCAGTCGTACCAGAAGTGGTAGTCGTAGCAGCCGTAGGTGCCGTTCTGGTCTTTGCGGTCGTCCAGCGTCTCGCGTGACATTTCGATCACGTCGTTCGGGTTGATGCCGGTGCCGTACTGCGGGTCGCCGTTTTTGTCAAGCCGGACTTTTTCAAACAGCTCGCCGATCTCTTTTTCCAGATTGGCATAGTATTCGTCATATTTGCCGATGATGATGCCCTTTAAAAACGGCAGCAGCACGTTTTTGACGGATTCCTTGAGGCCGCCCTCACCGCCGCCGGCGTTTTTGAACACGTCGCCGAGTTCGCTGATCTTGAAGACCTTGTTGCCGTCGGCGTCATAGATCGCGGCGGCGTCGCCGGTAATCAGCACCACGGGCATCGGGCCGCGGCGCGTGTCGATATCCACGTAGGCCGATGCGGGCAAAAGCAGGGAGAACACCAGAATGCAAGTAAGAAGCAGGGAAAGCGCTTTTTTCATAAGGGTCATCTCCGTTTCTTCTCTTTTTTCTGCATTATATCTTTTTTCACGGGCCTTGTCAAGACGCGCAGAAGACTGGTTCTTTTCTTCAAACCGTGATAATCAATCAAAAAGAGGCGGACAGTCGAGCTTGCGTTTTCCAACGACAAGATAAATCATACAGGAATACCCCTCAAAAGTTCTGTATCCTCTTGCTTTTCTTTTTGCAGCTTGAATCAAAGGATTGATACCTTCGGTGATTGCGTTTGTTACTCTGTAATGGAAATAGGAAAGTACAGGTGAGCGCCCGGTTTCCCGCCCGAAAAGGTCACATTTTCTGGGCCGAAACAGCCAAAATGCTACCTACTCACAAAAGGTGACATTTTCCGGCGCTTAGATCTCCGCGAAGCAACCGAACATTTTTCAAATGCATACAGCTTAACCAGCCCTTCTTTTCCTTCGACGGTTTCCTGACAATTAGTCACAAGTGACGATATACAAAAGAAAAGCTTTGTGTTAGACTTTTGGTAAAGAACTCCATAGCGAAGGGAGGAAACAGGAAAGGAAAACCGAAAAACCGTACCGTTACAGCACAAGGCGCATCTGTTTTACGCAAAACACACTTCATCCAACCGCATTTCAAATTTACTGAAAGGAGTCAGACAAAGATGAAGAAACTGTTATCCGTTATTCTGGCCATCGTCATGCTGGCAAGCTGCGCGGCGCTGTCGCTGCAGGCGTTTGCGGCGGACGATTCTATTATCACCAGGATTGACTTTAACTTTACCTGTGACCCGAAGGAGGGCGAAAAGGTCGGTTCGGACTATACCCTCAGCCTTACGGGGTACACTCCCCAGGAAAGTGACATGTCTATGTTTTATTACCCAATCACTTATGCAACAAACCAAGAGGAATTGTTACAACGTCGAAACGATGGTGAGTATAACTTTCACAGCTTAATTGTTATAACAAAAGATGACGATGCCATCGTTTATCCGGATTTACACCGCACAATATACTATGCTCCCAAAAAGGCAAAGACTATTACTTCTTCCGACCCTGATGCGATCGAAGGCAGCGGAGCGGTTTATGAGGCGGGCAGCAAATACAATTACTATCTGGCCTTTGGAACGATGCAGAATATGAGTGATTCCACCGATTTCTACGAGAACGGCTCTCCATATAGCTTCCGGAGAGACCATAATAGCCGTGTGATGTATTATAATGACGGCTTTATGCTTTATTTCCTCGGCAGCCGTTATATCAGCAAAGATGTCGATACGGTCAATATCACATTCTCCTGCAACCCGGTGAACGGCGCCCCCGTCGGCAGCGATTATAACATTGACGTCAACGTGACAGCCGATCAGGCAGGTGACAAAGAGCTTACCGTCAGCGGAGGAGAACCGTTGATCCATTGTCCGTCGCAATACGATGATAACCATAATTATGGTCGCAATACCTATAATTCATCGCTGGTGGCGATCTATGAATCCAATACGCTGCTGTATCCCGGTTACGTTTTCACTCCGATTTATTATGCGCCCGCAAGAAAGGCCCATGCGCAGGCGCACGGCAACGACCCCACCGGAGAACTCGGCATTGGCGCATCCAACACCCCGGCGTTTTATGCAACCGGTAAGACCTATCAGTATTACGCGATAATCGAAATCGGTGAAGCACGCTACTATAATGTCACCGATAGCACCGAGGTTTTCGTCAACGGTATCAAGGTGACGGATTTCACGAAGAGTGACAATGGAATATATCTGGTGAACGGCCGGGAGATTGT